>PNBM01000282.1:0-9178 GCA_003135995.1 Ignavibacteriota bacterium
CCCCTGCCCCTCTCCTAAAAGGAGAAGGGGTGAATTTTGAAAAAAATAACTAACTAAATGGATTTTAAAGATTTAAAGATACCAAAGTGTAAAAATTACAGCGGGTATAAACCCTGCAAGCCGTATTATAATTGCCTCGAAAACGGCTGTTTTGAGAACAATAATATGGGTACGAAAATACTTATAATTTCGCTTGATGCTCTTGGCAATGTTCTCGATAATACGCCGATATTACATTCAATAAAACGTAAATTTCCTGTCAGCACGATTTACTGGATTACTCTCAGCAATGCGGAAAAAATATTATTGTATAATCCTCTTAAAGACAAAGTTTTCACGTGGAATGATGAGAACAGAATGATTTTAAAAAACATAGAATTTGATTATGTTATGAACGCGGATAAATCAGATTATGCCTGTGCATTTGCAAACGAAGTGAATGCAAAAATTAAGCTCGGATTTTTGCTGAATGAAGACGGTAAAATTATTCCTGCGAATGAGTCCGCAATGTATAGTTATAAACTCGGAATTGATGACCAGTTAAAATTCAGAGAGAATACAAAAACGGGAATTGAAATCATACACGATGTATTCGAGCTCGATTATCAAAGGGATGATTATGTATTTAATTTTTCTCCTGAAGAAGAAAAATTCATTGGTGATTATAAAAAGGAAATTAATTTCGATGATAGTAAATTATACGTTGGATTTAATACAGGCTGTTCGGAATTATTTCCGAATAAAAAAATGACGGTGGAGCAGCACATTAAGTTAATTGATGAGTTGCTGAAAGAAAAAAATATTAAAATTGTTTTGCTCGGAGGAAAAGAAGATACTGATAGAAATGAAAAAATATTCAACACATTTAATGATGTTCAAAAGAAAAATATTATCAACACGCCATCGACTCTGGGGATGCGAAAGGGCGCTTGTTTTATAGATATTTGCGATGTTGTGATCACGGGAGATAGTTTTGGAATGCATCTTGCGATAGGATTGAAAAAATTTGTGATAGCGTGGTTCGGGCTTTCGTGCTGGAGTGAAATTGAACTTTTCGGAAGAGGTGTGAAACTTTACCAGAAAGACCTTTTTTGCTCGCCCTGCTGGAAAAGAGTATGTCCGTATAATCTTGAATGCATACAGATGATAGACCTCGAGAAGATTGTGAGTATTGTGAAGGAGCAGGGGAAGATTTTTGTAAGATGATGAGTATGTAGAACGTTTTAATTTAATGTTCTTGCACATTTGCCACGACTTTTAAGTCGTGGGTTAGATTACTCTTTTGATTTAGCTTTAGCCAAAAACACTTTTCCATTTATGAGCTAAAGCCGAGTTTAGTGTTCATTAGCCACGAGCTAAAGCTCTTGGCAATTGAGCGAAACAAATTGAGTATATAACTATTTTATTTTTGTCGGGGAGTCCCTTTAATGAACAATAGAGACTCCCCGACACAAGAATACGCTAAATAAAATATTTTAATTAATAGAATATTATGAAATACAAAATACCGATTTACCAGCCGTTATTAGACGGGAACGAAAAAAAATATGTTAATGAATGTCTCGATTCGAACTGGATTTCTTCAAAAGGAAAATTCATTAAAGAATTCGAAGATAAATTTTCCGAATTTCTCGGAGTAAAATATGCTACCGGAGTTTCAAACGGAACTACAGCACTGCATCTTGCAATCGAAACTCTCGGAATAGGCAGAGGAGATGAAGTTATAGTTCCGACATTTACATATATTGCTTCGGTTAGTTCTATAATATATACAGGTGCAACACCCGTATTTGTTGATTCTCTCAGTTCAACATGGCAGATGGACCCCGAAGATGTTAAAAGAAAAATCACTCCAAAAACGAAAGCAATAATGGTCGTACATCTCTACGGGCAAATGTGTGAAATGGATGAGATTATGAAAATTGCAAATGAGTATAAACTATTTGTCATAGAAGATTGTGCCGAAGCATTCGGCTCGAAATATAAAAATAAATATGCGGGTTCATTCGGGAATATTTCTTCATTTAGTTTTTACGGAAATAAAACCGTCACGACCGGAGAAGGCGGAATGATTGTAACAAATGATTATTATCTTTATGACAAGGCGTACCATCTAAAAATGCACGGAGTCTCGAGAGACCGTGAATACTGGCACGACGTGATTGGATATAATTACAGGATGACAAACATTTGTGCCGCAATCGGTCTGGCGCAACTCGAAAAAGCGGATGTTCATATTTCATTAAAAAGAAAATTAGCAGTAAGATACAATGAACTTTTAAAGGATTTGCCTGTGATTCCGCTTAAGGAAGCAAAAGGTACGATAAATACTTTCTGGATGTATTCGATATTGGTTGAGAATGTAAAATTAAGAAATGAGCTTAGAGAATTTTTATCAGGTGCAGGTATCGAGACGAGACCGACATTTTATCCCGTGCATACCATGCCAATGTTCACGCATCAGTATCAAAAATTTTCTGTTGCGGAAGATATTGCAATAAGAGGAATAAATTTACCAAGCTGGCCTCAAATTCCGGATGAATCTGTCGTAGAAATCTGCAATTGCATCAAAGAATTTTTCACAAAATTGAAATTGATTTAGTTTACATATTTTCATAATTTAGTAGTACAAATTTTATTCTCAAATATGCCAAATTTAAAAATTTTCTCGGGAACGAATTCTCTTGTTTTAGCAAAAAATATTGCACAAAAATTAGATATGGAAGTCGGCGATTGCGACATCAAAACTTTTTCCGATGGTGAAATCTGGATGCGATACAATGAAAACATCAGGGGTAGCGATGTATTTATAATCCAATCCACTAATTCGCCTGCAAGCAATTTGCTTGAACTTTTGATTATGCTNNTACAGGGATTTTTTGATATTCCCGTAGACCATTTATATTGTTCGGCAATTTTCCTGAAATATTTTATGGAATTGTACATTCCAAACCTGGCAATCGCCTCTCCTGATGTTGGAGGAATTAAAATGGCGCGAGCTTACGCGAAAAGATTACATGCTGACCTCATCGTTATCGATAAAAGAAGACCAAAACCTGATGTTGCAGAAGTAATGAACATTATAGGTGAGGTGAAAGGAAAAAATGTTCTAATTGTTGATGACCTTATCGATACAGCAGGAACATTCGTAAATGCAGTAATGGCTCTTAAAGAAAATGGTGCAAATGAAATTTANNCCGGCGAAGCCATTAACAGAATAAATAAAGCTCCTTTGGAAAAACTTTTTGTTTCGGACACAGTTCCGCTTCATATCACATCTGATAAAATCGAGGTAAAATCTGTCTCTTCAATTTTTGCCGAAGCTATTAAAAGAACAAATGAAAACGAATCAATAAGTTCATTATTTGAAATTGTATAATTGAATTTTTGTTTGTTGAAATTTGTTATATAATACGGAGTTTAATTCATCTTAAACAGATGAAAAATTGTAGCTTTGTTTTCCTGTTGATTTAATAATACATAAAGAATAAAGGAGTAATTAATATGCTGGTTGACATCGTTATGCCTAAAATGGGCGAATCCATTATGGAAGGAACGATTTTGAAATGGTTGAAAAAGCCGGGTGAAAAAATTGAAAGGGATGAACCATTACTTGAGATATCTACCGATAAAGTAGATACTGAAGTGCCTGCACCGGAAACGGGAATCATTTCGGAGTTATTATTTAAAGAAGGTGATATTGTTGAAGTTGGAAAAGTTCTTGCAAGAATGGACACAGATTCGAACGNNCTAATTAATAAAGCTGAACCGGTGAAAGCTGATACGCTAATTAATAAAGCTGAACCGGTTAAACAGACTGAAAAAGAAGTTGAAACTTCGAAAGAAGAATTTACCGCGGAATTTTATTCGCCACTTGTATTAAATATTGCGAAGCAGGAAAACATACCACTTTCGGAACTTTCAAGCATAAAAGGCAGCGGACAAAATAACCGGGTTACAAAGAAAGATATTCTAGATTATGTAAAAAACAGAAGTTCTGCTAAGCAAGCGGGACCTGCGTCTGAAACTGTTTCTCAAATTAAGAAAACTGCAGAGCTCCCGAAGCAGAATATTAATTTTGATGAGGAAGGTTTATCGGTTCTGGAATTTGATAACATCAGGCAAAAAATGGCAGAGCACATGGTTGCATCTATGGGAATTTCTCCGCATGTAAATGCTATTGCAGAAGTAGATTTAAGCAGGATAGAAAAAATACGTGCAAAGATGAAAGATGAATTCGAAGATAAAGAAGGATTCAAAATTACATATATGCCCTTCATAGCTGAAGCTACAATCAAAGCCCTGAAAGATTTTCCCCTCGTGAATTCAATCATAGATGATTCCGTCGTCCCGTTCAAAGCAATTTCAAGAAGCAGGATAAATCTCGGAATAGCTGTAGCGATGGATAACGGTGGATTGATAGTTCCTGTTATACACAATGCTGACGGAAAAAATCTGGTAGGACTTGCAAGAGATATGAACGACCTTGGGAAGCGGGCAAGGATTAAAAAATTAACTTTGGATGAAATTCAGGGAGGCACATTTACAATATCCAATTACGGAGTTTTTGGAAATATTATAGGCACGATGATAATAAATCAGCCACAGGTTGCGATACTCGGCATTGGAGCGGTTAAAAAACGTCCTGCGGTTTTGGAAACTCCCGATGGTGATTTTGTTGTCATCAGACCAATGGTATATCTGACTTTATCATTTGACCATCGCCTGATTGACGGTGCACTTGGCGGGAAATTTGTGATGAGGGTTGCCCATTATCTAGAAAATTACCAGGGATAAATATGATAATTATTAAGATATTATTTTAAAATCATTATCGCTAAATTAATTTATTGTTGAATTTTTATTTTAATTAATGATAAAAAAATATATCCGGATAAAAATACTTCTGTTAATATTTATCCTTCTTTCGCAAACCACTTTATACTCACAGGAAATTGCCAACACAAAATACTGGATTATATTTAAGGACAAAGGTGAATTCAAATCGGATGATGTTATCGAGCAGAATTCGAAGGCATATAACAAAGGAAAAGAACTGCTGTCTGCAAGGGCAATCCAAAGAAGGCTGAAAGTTTTACCCGAAAACAAATTAATTGATTTCGGAGATTTACCTCTGAATGAAGCAAACATTAAACAGGTTCAAAAGCTGGGAATTAATCTGATTGCAAAATCAAGATGGTTCAATGGGGTAAGTGCATATTTAACTGAAACGCAGATGGAAAAAGTCAAGAAACTTGAATGCGTTTCGTTCCTGAAGGTTGTAAACAAACTTTACAAACAGGACATAAAAAGCTTAGCACCTATAGAATGCGGAGACAGGTATGATGATATGGTATTTAATTATAATATGAAAAGAAATGTTTATAAATACGGAAAATCATATGACCAGCTTGCTTTAATCGATGTACCGAAAGTTCATAATTTAGGTATTACGGGTAAAGGAGTATTAATCACGAGTCTTGATGACGGTTTCAACTGGCGTGAACACGAAGCTTTGAAAGATTTAAATATTTTAGATGAATATGACTTTGTGAATAATGATAATATCACTTACAACCAGCTAAATCAGACATATGAAGATAAAACTGAACAAAGTGCACATGGAACCGCTACTTTATCTTCGATGGGCGGATTCAAAGAGGATAAATTAATCGGTCCGGCGTTCGGTTCGGATTTTATTCTTGGTAAAACAGAATACGTTCCGACTGAAACACCTATGGAAGAAGATTTCTGGCTTGAGGGAGCGGAATGGGCTGAAGCAAAAGGAACTGATATTATAACGAGTTCACTTGTGTATAAAACATTTGATCATCCTTATGAAGCAAATTCTTATACATATAAAGAATTGGATGGTAAAACTGCAATCACAACTCTCGCCGGAGAAAGAGCCGCGTATCTCGGCATAGTTGTTTTGAATGCTATTGGAAATTACAATCAGACTGCTATTCCATCTTTAGGTTCGGCTTCAGATGGTGATTCTATTATTGCTGTTGGTGCCGTTTCGGGAGACGGGAATATTGCATTCTTCAGTTCTAACGGACCTACGAGTGACGGACGGACAAAGCCGGATGTATGTGCACAGGGAGTATACGTTTATGTTGCAACAAAAGATAAAAGTAATGGTTATGAGTATTCAAACGGAACTTCATTTTCATGCCCCATGACAGCGGGTGTATGCGCATTGATTCTTTCTGCACATCCTGAGTTAACTCCTATGCAGGTGAGAGATGCTCTGAGGAATACTGCAAGTAATTCAAGTCTGCCGAATAATATTTTAGGATGGGGAATCATAGATGCTTACCAGGCTATACTTTATTATGGAATGGCGTGGAGTAACGAACCGAAATTTGTTCTTGCGGATAATAATGCAATGGTAACAATTTCACTTGGTTCTAAATATTTAATTGATGAAAGTGCCGTAAAAATATTTTATTCTGTCGATAATGGTTTAACATTTCACGAAAGTTTTCTTAAATATATAGACGGAAATAATGATGGAAATAAATCGGGTGAATATTCGGGTACATTGACAGACATTCCGGCGGACTGGAATGCATTATATTATTTTTATGCACGAGATTTATCGAACAACGAATCTGTTTATCCGAAAGGTGCGGATAAGGATATCAGGAAATGTAAAGTAGTAAAATTTTAATATTATTTTTTAGTTTCAAATCAGTGATTTCGGATAGAGATAAAACCTTGTGTTTCGAATGGATTCAATGACAGATTATCGGGTGAGTTATATGATTAGAACAATTCCCGTTCTGTTATTTCGCACAAAATATGACCAATTGTAATATGCGATTCCTGGATGCGCTGAACATTATCCGAAGGGATACAAATAGAATNNAATCACATAAACTTTTTAATTTTCCGCCTGTTCTCCCGAGGAAACCTACGGTAATAATATCTTTTTCTTTTGCTTTATTAACCGCACGAATAATATTTTCTGAATTACCACTTGTAGATATTCCGATTAGAACGTCAAATTCTTTGCCGATTCCTTCTACACTCCTCGCAAAAATATTTTCAAAGCCAATATCGTTACCGCCGGCGGTCAGATTAGATGAATCTGTAGTTAATGCAATAGCACCAATTGCGGGTCTTTGAATATCGTGAGATAGCCTTATCATAAATTCCGTTGCAATATGCTGGCAATCCGCTGCACTTCCACCATTCCCGCATAAAAGTAATTTTCCGCCTGTTTTTACGCAACGTACAAAAACNNCCCTTATAATATCTTCATAGCATTCATTTAATACATCTAATTTTATTTTAGAACTTTCTTTCAGAGATGATTCAATAAAACTTTTTCTGTTAAACATGTCAGTATAAATAATTTACGAAAATCAAATTTAATTTATTAAAACTTTTTTAAAATATTAACTGTCAAATAAATATTCAACAATTTTTTTTGCGGTTCCGAGCTTTTTTTCGAAAACAGATTTACATTTTCCGCCTATCCTATCCCGCAGTTCCTTATCATCAATAATTTCTTTGAAAATTTTATAAAATTGTTTCTTGTTTTTAACCAGCAAGCCGCATCCCGAACTCAGNNAAAAAACACAGGCATATTAAAAATAACAGGTTCCAGAATATTATGCAGACCGGACCGGAAACCGCCCCCCACATAACTCACATAAGCTTGTGAATAAAGGCTCATCAGCTTACCAATGCTGTCTACAATTATTAAATTTTCGTTTTTATAATTTTTAATATTCGAATACCTTATAGAATTAAGTTTTTTATATTTTTCTTTTATGTTCCGCTCGATGAGAAGCAGTTTTGTTTCCTTAGGTTCATGCGGTACTAGAACTGTAAGTAACGATGAATCATTTTCAGCTATTTTATCTATTACGGGAAAAATCATCTCCTCATCATCTTTCCAGGAACTGCCAATCACAAACACTTTTTTATTCAAAATAATTTCTTCTTCCAGTACATTTTCTTTTTTTATGTTCTTTGATGCTTCGAATACCCGCTCGAATTTTGAGTCGCCCATCATAATAACGGAAGAACTTTTCTTGTTCAAAATTCTCTGATAATTATTTTTATCTTCATCATCTATTACGAACAATTCGTCAATCAGGCTAAACAGAATTTTTTTAAAACTTCTAAAAACAGGAAATTTCCAAAAAACATCCTTTTCGTCAAATCTTGCGTTAGCTATTATGGTTTTGACATTTAATTTTTTCGCCCTTATCAGAAAATTCAACCACAGGTCATACCGGATTAAAATTATCAAATCGGGTTTCAGAAGTTTAAAGAATTTTTTCATCTTAAAATATGAATCGAAAGGCAAATAAAGTTTTATTGTATTTTCATAAGGTATCTTCGAATTTTTGAATCCTGAAGGGGAAAAGAATGAAACGATAATATTAACATTTCTTTTTTTAAGTTCCTGAATAATCGGGATAGACTGCTGAAATTCTCCGAAAGAGGAAGAATGAATAAGAATATTTTTTTTACCGTTAGTAAATAAAGAAGAGTTTTTTTCAAGTTCAGAGAAAGTTTTTTTCCTGCCTGAAAATCCTTCCCTTATTTTTGAATTGAACAAGGAATAAACCCTGAAAAATCCCCATAAACAGGGGATGAGTATTACGTTATAAATTAAAAACCATAACTTAAGCATAATAAAGAAGTCATTAAACTTCCATTATTTCCTTTTCTTTTTTTGAAAGTACCTCATCAATTTCTTTAATGTATTTATCTGTCAGTTTTTGAATTTCATGTTCTCCGTTTTTTCTGTCATCTTCAGATATATGTTCTTCCTTTTCGGTTTTTTTTAATTTTTCTATCTCATCACGCCTGATATTCCGTACGGCTACTTTTCCTTCTTCCGCCATTTTTTNNTAAGAATAGATTTTTCGATTGCAGGCATTATGGATTTATCCCAAGGTTGAATCGCGATTGTATGATAGTCCGGAGTGCTTATATTCCCTACCTGGTTTAAAGGTGTAGGTGTACCATAATAATCTAACTTTATTCCTTCAAGCAATCCGATGGATGCTTTCCCGGTCCGGATTTTAACATATTCTGCAGCGATATGATCTACTGCTTTTTTCATTCTTTCGCCTGTATCTTTTATTATCTCTTTAATCATATATTAAAAATTAATTTTAAAATATTAATTAATTTATCAAATAATTATATT
>PNBM01000282.1:9221-20364 GCA_003135995.1 Ignavibacteriota bacterium
AGAACATCGTTATAGGTTAAACTCCTGAACATTTTCGCTTTATGGTTTTTTTCGGGATCTGAATCGTAAACACCATCGACACGTGTACCTTTAATAATCACATCTGCTTTAATTTCAATCGCTCTCAAAGCTGCGGCGGTGTCTGTAGTAAAATAAGGTTCGCCCGTACCGGACGCAAAAATAACAATTCTTCTTTTTTCGAGATGCCTTATCGCCCTTCTCAGAATAAGCGGTTCGCAGATTTCATCCATTTTAATTGCAGACTGGACACGTGTATGAATTCCAATCTTTTCAAGTGAATTCTGTAAAGCAAGAGAATTAATTACGGTTGCCAGCATTCCCATCTGGTCACCGGTTNNCCGCGGTAAATGTTCCCTCCGCCAATTACAATACCTATTTCAATATTAAGTTTTGCAATTTTAAAAAGTTCGGACGAAATATGTTCAAGAACATTGTTATCAATACCAAAACTTTGTGTTCCCATAAGGGACTCACCGCTGAGTTTTAAAAGAATTCTTTTAAATTTTGATGGCATAAAAAATAAATAAAATTTATTAACCCAATTGGAATCTTACCATATCAACAACTTCAACGGTCTCACCTGTTTTTTTAGTATATTCTTTAAGCAGGTCGCCTACGGATTTGTTTGCTTCCTGAATGTATTCCTGCTCGAGGAGACAATTTTCCTGATAAAATTTTTCTACTTTGTTTTGTACAATTTTATCAATTATTTTCTCCGGTTTATTTTCATTCCGGCACTGCGTGACATAAATTTCTTTTTCTTTTTCGATGGTTTCATTACTAATCCCGTTTCTGTTTATCGCAAGAGGGTTCATTGCTACAATCTGCATCGATATTTTTTTCCCGATGTCATGAATCTCATCATTGAATTTTCCCTTTATGCCGACAATAGCACCTACTTTACAACCAAAATGAATATAAGTGGCAACGAATCCATCAGGAACAGAAATGTATTTTGCTCTTTTGAATTCGATTTTTTCACCGACTTTTCCCATCATCGCATCTATTGTTTCCTGGATTGTAAGACCATCCGTTCCTTTGGCATTTAATAATAAAGGAACATTGTCGGATTTATTATTTAAAGCTGTATCCGCTATGCTTTGTGCGAAATTCTGAAAATCATCACCTTTTGATACGAAATCCGTTTCACAGTTGATTTCGACAATAATTCCGTTCGTTTTATTTTCGGATATACCCGATTTGATTGCACCTTCTTTAGCAATTTTATCTGCACGCTTCGTAGCCATAGCAGCACCTTTTTTTCTTAAATATTCGATAGCTTTTTTTATGTCACCATCAGACTCTACAAGGGCGGTTTTACAATCAGACATTCCTGCCCCTGATTTTTCTCTTAATTCTTTAATTAAAGATAAAGTTACTTCCATATTCTGCCTTTTGTTTTAAAATTTAATTTTCTGAAATTGAAATACTATAAATTAAGCTTCCATTTTTTCTTTCATTTCATCCGATTCATCTTCTCTTTTAGTCTTTGCAATTTGTAACCCTTCGATAATAAAGTCAGACATAGCTTTTGTAATCACTTCAATTGATTTTACAGCATCATCGTTTGCGGGAATCGGATAATCTATAAGGTCAGGATCACAATTCGTATCAACTATAGCAAAAATCGGAATATTAAGTTTCCTTGCTTCATCGATAGCGATGTGTTCTTTTTTAATATCAACAATAAATAGTGCACCGGGCAGTTTTGTCATACTTGCTATACCGTTCAGGACTTTTTCAAGTTTTTCTTTTTCCCTGGACATAATAAGACGTTCTTTTTTTATAAATTTTTCCATCGTTCCGTCTGTTTCCATCTTCTGCAGATTTGTGAGTTTCTTAATGCTTTTTCTGACCGTATTAAAGTTTGTAAGCATTCCGCCAAGCCATCTTTCCGAAACATAAAACGAATCGCATTTTTCAGCTTGTTCCTTTATTATCGCTTTTGCCTGTTTTTTTGTTCCGACAAAAAGGATTTTTTTCCCTTCAGTCGAGATTCTGGTAAGGGCATTTCCCGAGTCTTCGATTAATTGTTGCGTCTTCTTGAGGTCAATTATATGGATTCCGTTTCTCTCCATAAAAATGTATTTCCTCATTTTTGGATTCCATCTTCTTGTTAGATGACCGAAATGAGAACCTGCAAGAAGCAGATCTTCGATTTGTACTTTTGGCATTTTTTCTCCTATGCTTTATAGCTCAACATGTCTGATAAAACATTTGAATGGTTCTAAACAGGATATTGTGTGAGCTTTTGTTTAACTTCTATTCCCGTCATCTTTTATATTTACATCTTAATAGCTTTTCAGCATCATCATTTTATTTCTTACAAATTTTACTGTTTTATAACAATTCGATTTGTGTAATCAGAATAATAAAATGACTTTCTTCAAGACACACGTAAAATAAAATCAGGAAATATGTATTTTATTTTGTTAATTAAAAAACTATTCGAGCTTTCGCTCTGTAACTATTATTATCTCTTAGAGAACTGGAATCTTTTCCTTGCTTTTGGTTGTCCGTATTTTTTTCTTTCAACCATTCTCGGATCTCTTGTTAACAGCCCGTTTGCTCTAAGAACAGGTCTGTGTTCTTCGTTATTAGCAACCAGAGATCTTGCTATACTCATTTTAATTGCACCAATCTGACCCGTAACTCCGCCGCCTGCAACTTTAACTTTTACATCAAAGGTCCCGAGTGTATTTGTAACTTTTAACGGCTCAAGCAGCATGTCATACAATGATTCCAATTTTACATATTCAATAGCAGGTTTATTATTTATTGTAAAAGTTCCGTTACCATGTGTTAAGAGAACCCTGGCTACTGCAGTTTTTCTTCTACCTACTGTTATAGATGATTTCGATGTCATAAAAAAATATCAAATTAAAATTTTAAATACTTAAAGCAACCGGCTTTTGAGCTGAATGTGGATGCTCACTGCCCTTATATACTTTTAATTTGTGAATTAAACTCTTACCAAGAATCGTTTTAGGCAGCATTCTTTTAACTGCTAATTCAATAACTTTTTCAGGATTTTTTTGCATCATATCCTTATAAGTTCTGATTTTTTGTCCGCCCGGGTAACGTGAATGAGTCTTGTAATCTTTCAGTTCTGCCCTTTTGCCAGTCACTATCACTTTATCAGCGTTGATAACTACGACCCAATCCCCCAAATCTGCATTAGGAGTATATTGTGTATTATATTTTCCTCTGATTCTTTTTGCAATTTCGCTCGCAAGACGTCCTAAAACCTTACCGTCAGCATCAACCAGATACCATTTCCCGGGATTCTCTTCCCTGGTTGCATATTTTGTAGTTCTTACAGATTTACTTATAGCTGTCTTCATAAAAAATTTTCATTAAACATATAAAATACAATTAATAGCAAAAAATGTCAATTCTCTTATTTTTCAAAAAATTATGAATCTTTTCAGTGAAGTGCTGGAAGAATGAATAGTCTTACTTTTTGAAATAAAACACTGATATGAATTTTATAAGATAATATACAATCCGGAAGTTCTAATAAGAAATTTTTTATAAAAAAGGAGAAATCTATATTTAATTTTAATTTTTTCCTGTTTTTTCAATCCAGGGGTATATGAATTCTTTTAATACTTTTTCGTATTGGGACTTACCCTTTGAATCCGCGAGGTCCTGATTAACACCCTGAATTATTCGAAAAGTATAATTTTTCCTGTCTCCATATTTTTCCATAAGATATTTCACGCTTTCACAGGGAATTCGGGAATCCTTTTCACCCATTATATCAAGCACGGGAATATTTAATTTTGCATAATACTTATCATTATCATAATTAATGTAACTGTTCCAGTACTGGTAAGTATGCCCGAGAAAATATTTATTATTGCAGGGATTAAGTTTTATTACTTCCAATAAATTAATTAGACTGTCCATAGTATTAATTCCGTTCGAAGCGAAAATTCCTCTGTATCCCTGGGATTTTTCTTTTTCAAATAATATTTTCAATTTTTCTTCATAAGTCAATCCACCATTACCGATTATAATCATTCGTTTAACTAAATTATCCTCACATGCGATTTCCGGAGCTAATTCAGCGCCCTCGTTTTCCGCATATATTACAATCTCTTTCAGGTTATTTTTATATACTTCGTTTTTTACATAATTTATTGCCATATAAATATCTCTCAATCTTCTTTCGCGGCAGTTTGTTTTTTCATACCTGACAGAATCGAAATAAGCAAATTTTTCAATGAAAAGCATATCGAATCCTAACTCGGTAGCTTTGGCACCCCAAAGAAATCTGCTTGTCACTGATTCTCTCTCCGAACCCTGTAAAAGGACCAGCAGTTTATTATTTAGGGATGTTGAATTAGGATTTTTTCGTCCGAGATAAAATGTAACCGATTCTCCTCCGGCTTCAACGGATTTAAAACAGGAAACAAACATATCTGCAGAATGACAACCCAGAAATGCAATTGAAAAAAAGAAAAATATGATTATTTTATGAATCCCTCTTATCATAACAATCACAATGTGTTTTTTAAAGTTAACAAAATTTTATAATTTATGAAATAGCTATTTATATAATTAAGAAAAAATTGAGGCATGCAAAAGTGCCAAAACTGTTCAAATTTTAAGGTTTTTTCTGTATACGAATTATTTTTTACTTTTTCTTAGAACGATAATGAAAATATTATTTTTTAATAGGTGCCTTTAATAAATTAAAATTTGTTCATATTATGAAAATTTTGTAATTATTTCTGATGGGAAAGATATTTTATATTCCACCGTTTGAATATAAAAAATGATTTCTGAGCCAGGTTAAATCAGGAGATATGGTCTTTGTAAAATTATATTCTATTTCAGAAAATAGTTGTAATTTCCTATTTTTCATAAAGGTTTACTTAATGTGATGCAAATCTTATTTAAAGAAGTATAAAATCTATTTTTTTTGTTTCCAGGTCTGCCGAGATTACTTTAATTTTTACTCTATCACCCGCACGAAACGTTTTACCTTTTCTTAAACCAACGGCATAATGTTTTTTCTCGTTGAATTCATAATAATCATCTTCAATGTCCCGGAATCTAACCATTCCTTCTATTAACAATTCCATTATTTCAACGAACAAACCATAACGAACTATTCCGGAAACAATCCCGTTATATTCATCTCCGATATGCCGGGATAAATATTCTATTTGTTTTATTTTTATGGATTCTCTTTCCGCGGCTACGGCATTTTGTTCACGAGTAGAACAATGCTTACAAATATCGGGGAGAATTTTTTTAAAATTTTGAATTTTATTTAAGGTGGATAATTTTAAATCGTCTGAACGCGAATTTCCAATTTCTAAATAATAAGTCAGCATTCTATGTACCATTAAATCAGGATATCTCCTTATAGGCGATGTGAAATGTGTGTAGTCATCAAATCCTAAACCATAATGTCCTATATTTTTTTCCGAATATATAGCTTTTGCCATAGAGCGAATAAGTAAATCATTAATTATATATTCTTCGGGTTTCCCTTTTATTGCTTCGAGCAGTCCCTTTATAGTTTTTTTATTTTTTATATCGAATTTATAGCCAAACTGCATAACGAATTCAGACAGGTCATTTAATTTTTCTTCATCGGGCAAATCGTGAACCCTGTATATAAACGGGTAATTGGTTTTATCCCGTTTTGATAAATTTACAACAAATTCCGTAATGCATTTATTTGCGAGAAGCATAAATTCTTCTATCATACGCATAGAATCGAGACGTTCTTTGACAAAAATATTTTTGATACTTCCATCCACATCGAATTCCAGTTTCACTTCAGGAGAATCGAAATCTATACTGCCTGAATTAAGCCTGATTTTATTTAATTCCTTCGCAATTTTATTCATCAAAATCAGTTCTTTCTTAAAGTCCCCCTTTTTTGAATCAATTATTTTCTGTACTTCTTCATAAGTAAACCTTCTCTTGCTGTTAATAACTGCTCTGACGATATTATAACTTACTACTTTGCAATTTTTATCCATCTCGATAAAAATCGAGAATGTCAGCCTGTCCTTTAGCTGCCGGAGCGAGCAAACATCCGTCGAGAGTATTTCCGGAAGCATGGGAACAACATTATTCAACAGGTAAACGCTGGTTCCCCGGATGAAAGCTTCTTTATCAAGTTCGGTATTTTCCCTGACATAATTTGATACATCTGAAATATGTACGCCAAGGACATACCCTTTAGAAATTTTTTTAATGGAGACCGCATCATCAAAATCCTTGGCATCATCGGGATCTATTGTAAAGCATATTTCTTCCCTGAAATCAAGCCTTTCATTTGAAGTATTCATTTTCTCATCGAACGCAAATGTAGTTTCTTTGTTGACTCCGAGACTGAATTCTTTTGTTAGATCAAATTTTCGCAGCAAAGAGTTAAATTCCACATTAGCATCGCCGGCTCTGCCAAGAATTTCGATTATTTTACCTTCGAGTTCCGACGTTGAATAATTTAATTCATCGGGATTTAAAATTTCACAGACGACCTTATCACCAACATCAGCACCATTTTGGTTTTTTTGCGAAACATAGATATCTTTTTTTACTATTCTTGAATCAGGAACAACATATCCGAATAATTTACTTTTGAGAAATTTTCCCGTGACAATGATATTGTTCTTTTTATCAAAAGATAATATTTTCGCTTCTTTACTTTTTTTATTTTTCCTGTAAACAATCTGAAAATCAACTTTTTCTCCTTCCGTTAATTTCAAAGAAGAATTCCTGGTTATATCCAGATATTCGACCGTATTATTTTCATTAATATATTTTACGAGATAATTTTTATCCGAGTCTCTGATTATTTCACCTGTAAATTTGTCGGTTTCATTAATATAAATTGAATAGTGTTTACCGGTTTTTGTAATTTTTTTCTCCCGTATAAGTTCATTCAGGGCATTTCGCAAAACGTGTCTCTCTGCACTTCCCAGACTAAGTCTGTTCAGTAAAGAATTAAACTTAATTTGTCTTTCAGGATTTTTTCTGAGGATTTGTAATATTTTATTATAGATTTGAATTNNTTAATAATTTAAATAAATTTAAAATTTAATTCTGTAAAATACAAGTGCACCTGTCCGTGAGCTACCTGTTAATGTTGTGGAATTTTCCGAATAAGGGTCAACTACACGCTCGAATTGAAAAATAAGATTATTGGATAAGCTGTTAAATTTCCACAATTTATTTATCGGGTATTCCAGTGTAAAATTTGTATTTGTAAGATCTTTAAAAACCTGGCCACCGAATCTTATTGTTGCATAACCAATTTCAGCAGTAAATCTGATATCAGTATTTTGAGCGACATTACCCGATTGATTATCCACATAATTAATATCTGTATTAACGAGAAACGGAATATAATTCTGCAAAACATTTGACAGATATGACGATACAATTGTAGAACCCACATTTGCTCCAACGCTCGAAACCAGACTAATTCTTTGTTCTGCACTAAGTTCATCCTTAAGTTTTCCGAACACTATGAAACTGACTGCTTCATCAGTAGGGTCAGCACCCCCGACAGGAACACCGTTGACAGTTACGGACCAGCGAAGTTTTGGTTTAGCTGTTTCACCTCTGACATTCAATGTAACTACAACTTCCCTCGAAGCATTAGGATCGTTCGGATCTCTTGTTATAACATCATAAACTCCATCTATAAAAAGATCCGGGTTGACCATACTTCCTGTAAATTGAACGTGCCCGGAGGCTTTAAAATTCTTATAAAATTTATAAATAGAATTATCTTCCAGATCAACTCTACCCCTGACCGTCAACGAATCGTTTTCATTATCAAAGTAAAGAGTGGTAAGCACATTTCCGAAAAATTCCTGCCCGGTTTTATCATCTATAACAAGGTTTGTAAATATTTTATCCTGCGTCAGGATTGTTATGTTATAATGGAAATAAGTATTCTTCTTAGCCTGTTTGGTTTCTTCAACATTTTTTTTAACGAAGAAATTATCAAAAGGGTCGAGCCTTTTTTTATCCACGGATTTTAAACTATCCTGCATTTTACTTAAAAAAGTTTTAAGGTTATCGTCATTAAAGCTTGAAGAATCAAAAGCTACTTTATAAACATAATTATCGCTGTATAAGTTGTATGCATCTTTTTTAAACGGGGGTATGTAAATTCTTCCGGCAGTCAATTGCAAGTTTCCTGTAAGGTCCATCCTATCCGGATTTGCTTTGATTTGTAAAGGATGTATATCACTTTTGCCGTATAAGTCTCCGTATACTCCGAGAATATTTTTAGCAACTTCTTTATCGAATATTTTTATTTCCCCGTTCAGAGTTAAATCAAGATCATTTAATTCAAGATTAGAAACATCTAAATATCCTCGCATAATCATATTTTTATCAGGTTCACCGGGGAAATTAATATTCACGTTCTGAAAAATCAATCTTTGGTCTTTCGTCGAGAGATTAGCCAAAAAATTATATCTTGTTCCGGTCATGTTTACTTTAAAAGAACCTTTTTTTACTGTCATATCTCCTGTCAGTACCGGATTTTTTACGATTCCATTAACTTTAATTTTTCCATCTAAATTTCCGTTTAAATCGGACAGAATCGGAATAATTTGTTCAAGAATCTTGATTTGAAAATTGCTTGCCAGAATATTTAAATCCACTTCATTCTGTAAAAATCCGATTTTTTGTTCACCTTCCGCAGTTGGTTTAATCGGATTTTTAAAAGGAACTTCACCTGATATTAAAAGTTTACCTTCATTGTTAGGATTATAAAAAGACAATTCGGGTTTGGCAATATTGTCGCGATAATCGACGATAGCGTCGAGCCTGCCTAATTTAAATTTCTGAAGACTCAGAACATCCGTATTGGCTTCAACGTGGAGATGAGGATCGTCAATCGTACCGTTAAAATCAACCAGCATTCTTCTCATATTGCCTTTTATCAACTGATCATCCTCTATGTCAGGATAAGCTAAATTTTGCAAATCTGATATTTTAGTGCGGTATAATCCTACACTCAAATTACTCGTGTCATTAAATGCATAATTTCCTTTTATAGTTATTCTCTGGTCTTCAGATGATATCAATCTGAAGTTATCAAATCTTAAAAATTTTAAAGTATCATCTTTGTCACCGGGTTTATAGGAAACAGTAAGTTTTTCACGACTCGAAACCTTAGTATCAAAATATCTGAAAATCATAGTATCAAGAGTTAACGAAACAACTTTTCCGCCGACAAATATAGAACCGGCAGTATTAACAAATATATTTGAATCCGCTTTACCAAAACAAGTAAACTTATTTTTACTATCATCAGCTATAAGCGAATAATTTAATGAATCCAGAATAATATTGCCTTTTGTAAATTTATTTGATTTAAAATCTAATGAAGAAATTAAGAAGCCGTTATTGTAAGGATAGTATCCTAGTGTCAAATCGAATTTTAATTTACCTTTTGTGAACCTCAGATTCGAATCACCATATTTAAAATTATTGATGTCCCCTTCTGCCTGAAATCTGAAATTATTAACGTCATTCCTTACTTCGCCGTTAATAACAGCATTAAAAGTAAACGTGCTGTCATTTGTTAAATGAACTAATGGCGTAAGGTCTTTTATATTTAATTTATAAACAAGATTCATATCAGGCAGAATGGTTTGCTGGTCTTTAGAAATTAAATCATCTTTGGAAGTAAATGTTCTTATTTTATCGAGAAACAAGGTATCCGTATCATATTGATTTTTGATTTTTGCAATAATAGCATCCAGGTTTGAAGCTATAATATCAGGAAGAGTTTTAAATTCAAATTTTCCCTTCGCATCAACGTCAAGAAAAGCTGATGATACCGAAATCGTTCTCTGTTCGCCATTAGTTTCAAATTTAGCAACAAGAGGTGTTGAAGGAATAATAAAATCAGCATAGTTGGAAGGAAAAATATTAAACTGAAGGTTTCCTAAAATCTTATCAGGGTCATACCCGCTTCCATTAATATTGAAATCAAAGTTCAAATTACTCTTTGAACCGGGATTATTCGTAAAAGAGGAGATATCAAGATTATGTGCAGTTCCTTTGACATCATATTTGATATTGGATAAATCACTTATATTTATATTGCCTTCAACTTTTGTATTCAGTGAATTTGACTCATAATCAAAATTCACATCAAAACTTCCATTATTGGAGTTTATCACACCATTTGATTTGGAAATATTCTGTCCCAGGAAAGAAGTATTTGTAATTTCAAAATTAATTTTATTTACCATCGTCTTATAGTCAACGCCTTTACCCTCTGCAACTATTTTAGAATTTATTACACTTTTTAGCTTATCATCTTTAACAATTTTCCCGATATCGATATTTGTAGTCGAGAAGTCGGCTTTGTATACTATTTCTTTATTGGATACGTCGAGAAAAGATTTTCCGTTTACATTCCCCGCAGAAGTTCTGACATCAACCACGGCATCGAATTTTACGGGTTCACCTTTAAAATTAATATCCGCATTAATTATTCCTAAATTAGAGTAATCCGGAATGTTTAATCCCGGTATCATAATTTTTGTATCATTTGGGTCTATCTGTACATTGTTAAGTTTTACATCCAGCAATAATTTAGAAGGGTCATTTAAATTCATAACCCTTCCGTTAATATTCATACTCGTTTTACCGGTATTCAATTCAAGTTTACTGATAAAGAAATTTCCAAATTTCCCCTTGGCATTTAAATCCATAAAGACCCTTCCGCCCAGGAAATTCACATCTTTTGTAAAAAATTTTAAATCTTCAGCATCAAACTCATTAGTCAGAATATTTACATACATTTCTTTATCTTCAAATTCTTTGATATCAATTTTATCTTTCAAAGGATTTAAATTCTTTATTCCGACTTCATTTATAATAACATTACTTCTATCAGTTTGCAGGTTTAAATTATCAATCCCTGATATTTCTTTTTTGTCAACAAAAGCCTCACACGAAAAAGTTCTGAGATTCAAATCTGAATTTGATGTAAAATTCATTGATTTAATTTTAACATTTTTTTCGTATGGCGAATAATGCGCGGATAAATTGACATTAAAATTCTGAACGTCAAGATTTGATAAATCCAGATTTTTCAGAAACGGCATATCTATAT
>PNBM01000036.1 GCA_003135995.1 Ignavibacteriota bacterium
AAAAATTATAGTAATAATATAAAGATATTTTTTTTAAATACCTGTTAAGATTTAAAAAATAAAATGGAATATTAAATAATTCAATATAATAACTTAAAATATACTTGATTTAAAATAAATAAATTTCAGCATAATGAAAAATGTCGTTGATTATTTAATTAATTTATAATAAGTTGCTAATAACAAATTATTTTTAATATGAATAAACGGGTTGTTGATTTTATTTTCGAACTTAAATCAAGTTGTTCCGAAAAAGAACTTAATATACGGGATAAATTAAAACTTTCACCCGCCGAATTCCGCGGCTTACTTGCGATGACACCGAAATCGATAACTCCCTGCAGTACTTTATCAAAAAAGATGGGTCTTTCAATTTCCCGTGGAAGCAGGGTAATAGAAAAACTTTTAAAAAATGGTTATTTAAAAGAAGAGAAATCGCGTGATGACAGAAGAGTTCTAAATGTTCAACTTGCTAAAAAGGGAATTAAAACGAGGGAAAAAATCAGCGATATGTTAAATGAATGCGAACAAACAATTCTGAAGAAGATGTCAAAGTCTGAACTTGAAAATCTTGTCCGTTCCCTTGTAAAAATTAATGACGTATTAATCTCAAAATAATTCATTATATCGTAAGTTGCTACGGTTTTTTAAAATGTAAAAATTATTTTTTATTTATGAAAAAGCTTGTTATACTTGGTGCAGGTACTGCAGGAACTATGATGTTAAATAAACTATCAAATGTGCTCGACTTTAACGAATGGCAGATTACAATTGTCGACCAGTTCGAAACGCATTACTACCAACCCGGTTTTTTATTTATTCCTTTCGGTATTTATACAAGAAAAGATGTTATTAAGCCTAAACGTGATTTCTTTCCTATAGGTATAAATGTTATCATGTCGGAAATAGATGTGATTGAGCCGGATAAAAATCGTGTAATATTGATGAGCAAAGTTGTTCTTTCTTATGATTATTTAATCATTGCTACGGGTGCCAAGATTAAACCTGAAGAAACAGAAGGATTAAAAGACAAATTGTGGTTTAAAAATATTTTTGATTTTTATACTATTGAAGGCGCCTGTGCGCTCGCAACATTTTTAAAAATATGGAAGGGCGGAAAACTTGTTATCGATATATCTGAGATGCCGATAAAATGTCCGGTAGCTCCGCTTGAATTCGCATTTCTTGCAGACTGGTATTTTACAGAAAAGGGAATAAGGGATAAAGTTGATATTCAGTTTGTCACACCTCTGTCCGGAGCATTTACAAAACCGAGAGCCTCTGCGGTTTTAGGTGATTTTTTAACGAAAAAAAATATAAGTCTAACTACAGATTTCAGCATTGCACGTGTTGAAAATGAAACTAAAGAAATTGTATCGTGGGATGAAAATAAAATTCCTTTTGATTTGCTCGTTACAATTCCGACGAATATGGGTGATGAGTCAATAGCCAGAAGCGGTATGGGTGATGAATTTAATTTTATCCCGACTGATAAAAGTTCTCTCAGGTCACTGAATTTCGAAAATATATTTGGGATAGGGGATGCTACTGACCTTCCGAGCTCAAAAGCAGGTTCTGTTGCGCACTTTCAGGCTGATATTTTAACTGAAAATTTTTTAGCAGCTGTTGAAAATCGGGATATGACAGCAAAGTTCGACGGTCATGCGAATTGTTTTATAGAATCAGGGTTTGGAAAGGGTATACTTATTGATTTTAACTATGATACAGAACCGTTGCCGGGTAAGTTTCCTTTACCCGGAATTGGTCCTTTTTCATTACTGGAAGAAACAAAAATGAATCATTACGGAAAATTGATGTTCCGCTGGACATACTGGAATTTCCTGCTGAAAGGACTTGAATTACCGATTGAATCAAATATGTCTATGGCGGGAAAGAGGTTGTAAATGGAAGAAAAAAATTTACAAATGCAAATAGACGAGATTAATAGAAAGCTCGATATTATTGTAGAGGAAATAGAACTTCAGAAAAGGCATCGCAGGGAAATGGAAGATTTGAAAGAGGATTTGATGCGTGTCGGAAAAGACGTTTACGATTCGACAATTCTTGAGCTCGAGGAAGTACACGACCATATTAAAACAGGTGATATGCTTCATCTTTTCAAAAAGATTCTGCGAAATGTTAATAATATAACAAAAACATTTGAGCAACTTGAAAATTTTAAAGATTTTATTCAGAATTTTGCTCCTGTTTCCCGTGAACTTTTTCTTGATTTTATGAATAAGTTAAATGAATATGATAAAAAAGGTTATTTCGAATTTGCTAAAGAGTTTACAAAGATATCCGATAACGTTGTGACATCATTTACCGTTAAAGATGTTAAAAATTTCGGTGATAACATAGCCGCAATTTTGGATACAATAAAAAATTTAACACAGCCGGATATGCTGCATGCTTTGAACAATGCCGTAAATGTTTATAAAAATCTTGATATAGAAATTTCAGAAAAAGTATCGATTTTTTCATTGATGAAAGAATTAAATACTCCGGAAGTGAAAAAAGGTCTATCATTTGGTATTAAATTTTTAAAAAATATTGCTCAATCGCAGGAAAAAAGTTTAACAATTAAAAAATAAAAATAAACAATTTTAAATTAATATTTAAACCGATTAAGGAGAATTTTAAAATATGTCAACAACAGAAATTGCCGGAAAAACTGTCGAAATTGATGCCGACGGACACCTTGTAAATATGAACGACTGGGATGAAAACTTAGCAAGCGAAATTGCTAAACTTGAAGGTATAAGCCGGTTGACAGAACGTCATTGGCTTGTTATCAATTTTATGCGTCAGGTATTCAAGGAAAAAGGGGATGCACCTTCGATAAGAAGACTTACAAAAGAAAGCGGTGTACCCACAAAGGAACTATACGAATTATTTCCGATGGGACCTGCTAAGAAGGCAGCCAAGATAGCAGGTTTACCAAAGCCTAAAGGATGTATATAATGTAAAGCAACATTTATGTTGCTTATGAGAGTTTAGTGATTATCAAGAGTTATAAATGTAGAAATTTTTTAACTAATATATTTCAATTAAATTTATTACAGGAGAAAAAAATGTCAGATATTATTTATGAACCATTAAAAAAAGTATCTATAATAGTTTCCAGAGGTTCACTCGATGGAATTTACCCGGGGTTGATAATGGCTAACGGAGCAAGAATGGAAGGAATAGAAGCTACATTATTCTTTACATTTTTTGGTCTGGATGCGATTATTAACAAACGAATGGATAAAATAAAAGTTGCAACGGTTGGAAACCCGGGCATGCACATGCCCACTTTCCTTGGTGCAATTCCGGGAATGTCTGCTTTTACAACAGGCATGATGAAAAAGGAAATGGAAAAAATCGATATTCCTCCTATACGGGAATTTATTGAAATGGTAAATGATGCCGGTGCCGAATTATATGCGTGTAAAGCAAGTGTGGATATGTTCCACCTCAAAAAGGATGATTTCTGCCCTCAGGTTAAGGATATTATATCCGTCGGAAAATTTTATGAACTATCCGCAGGAGCACAAATAATTTTCACATAGAAGCATTTTAATGTATATAAAAATAAATATAACTGATTATTTAGATTTTTTAACAAATTAAAGTGTCATTATGCTTAGGAATATTTATTACTTTAAAAGAACAGAATAGCATAAAATATTAGTTATAGTGTCTTAGTTGTATGAAATTCGTTTTTAATTAATTAATATTCTGCAATAACAGTAATATATATAACATAATTAAAATATAATTCACTCATTAATTTTAAAACGAATTCAATTTTCCATATTCTTTTTATCATATTTTACCTATCTTATTTATTAAATAATTAAAAATATTGGAACAGGATTTAGAAAAATCAAATAACAATACTCAACCTCAGCCGGAGGTAGAATTAAGAGATATAAATTATGTAGATTATAGTATTAATAAAAACGATGCTAAATTTCTGTCATACATTGTCCCATTATTATTGATATGTTTTATTTTATCCGGTTTTACAACGGATTCCGGATACAAGTCATCAGCCGAAGATAACAGCGGTTTCAAAGATTTTAACATCAACCATTATTTATTCAAGAACAACACAATCAATATACTTTCGGAAAAAGATTTAAGCATGGGTATTAAGGATACTGTTTACACTGATATGGAATGCTGGCTTGAGTTGAAGATAGACCAGCAAATGGTTTACCAGTATTGGAGAAACGGAAAAATAGAGAAGTATCCTGTTTCTACAGGCAATAAAAACCTGAAAAAAGGCATAGAATCAAGNNTATAAAGAAGAGCACCACCAGTCTACACAATTTGACAATGCGGATATGTATCATTTTATGCCATTTGATATGGGTGTCGGATTTCATTCTTTAAACGGAACCGGATATTACGGAAATCTTGGTAAGATACCATCTTCGCACGGTTGTATCAGGATGAAACACGAAGATGCAAAAAAATTATTTAAAGATTGTCCTCTCGGGACGCTCGTCCTTGCAACTAAAGGATACAGTTCACGGATAGTGGCTTTTGCACCGAAAGATTTTAAAAATAACGAAGAGTATTCGAAAGATGAATATAAGCAGATGATTTCGGAAAATTTATATAATATACTGGAAGGAAATTATTNNCGAAAATCATTCCTACTTCAGGAATTTATACAGGATATGACAGAAAGATTCCTGAGAAACAAAAATTACCATCTGCATTATATGTTTATGCAAACAATAGTGACAAACTGGAGGAGATAAATACAAAGAAATTGGAAATATCTAAAATTGATAATAATTCAAATGATTACGCAAGTACGCTTGATTTTATAGAAGAGGTAAAATATTCCGATAATAAGACGGGGAATATCGACGCTGATTTAATTAAAAAATATTTTCATAATCCGATAGGGATATTGCCGTATTTTCCCCCTGATAAATAGTTCTTTTTTATTCATTTGTCAATATTATATAAAATATAATTTCATTATATTTGTATATGCGGGAACATTTCTGCACATAAAAAGTTTATAAATTAAGTAGATATTAAATTTTAAAAATATATAAATTCCGGAGGTTGGAAAATGTCAACTGAAACTAATATGGATTTAGCTAATTATAAAGAACCTGTTGAAACCAAGATGCAGTATGGTGCACCTGAATTAAAGCAGTTCTATAAAAGATTTCTTTCACGGGGTTTGATATTTGCTTTGGTTCTTCACTTCATACTCATCGGGACATATATAGGTGTGGATGCATACGAAAGGAAACAGGAAGAAGAGTTAAGAATTAAAAGAGATATCGAGCTGAAGGATATACAAACTCAGCAGGACCAGTCAAACGATAAAGACGATCAGACCCCTCCACCCGAAGTGGAACCTCAAAAGGTTGAGGCTTTAAAGGATATGGCAGCTTTAACACCTGAACCTGTTGCGAAAGAAAAAGCAGACCTTGAAACAATTAAAAAAGTAGAAGAAACCGAAAAGATAAAAGCATTCGTCTCTTCTGAAGGTAGTGAAAATTTTGATCCTACTAAAGAAACAGGTAAAGTTAACGTAAAGGAAAAAGAAGTAGAAAAGGAAGTACAAAAAGAGGAAAAGAAGGATAATTCAAAAACAAAAACCTATCAACAGTTTGAAGTCGATAAAGCTCCTGTCGCTGTAAATCTTTCGTCCGTGCAGGGTTCTATGAGATATCCTGAAATAGCAAGGTCGAACGGCGTTGAAGGTAAAGTTACAGTAAAAGTTCTTGTTGGTCCTGATGGTTCAGTAATAAGCGTTGGCGGGTTCAGCGGTCCCGATGTTTTTCGTGATGAGGTCAGTTCGAAAGTTATGAGTCTACAGTTTACTCCGGCGCTTCAGCAGGGACAACCTGTAAGATGCTGGGTAAGTGTTCCGTTTAGTTTTAAACTGAGCGGTAAATTCAAAAAAGAAGACGAAGACAAAAAAGACGAACCGACTAAGAAAGAAGAAAAGAAAGAGGAGCCAAAGAAAGAAGAAAATAAATAATCCGTTTTTAATATAACATCTGTCATTTTTTTCGTTTGCCTTATAGGTTTTGTACGCTAAGAAATGACAGATTTTATTTATACGGGTATATTAAATTTTAAGGTAATAATATTTATTTAAAATGAAGTCTGTTATTTATTTAAATTTCTTTACTGCATTTGTTGTCTTTTTAATCGGACTTCTGATGGTTTTTAAATTAATTCTTGGAATGGTAGAGCCTTCTACAAGAATAATTTTTGGAATAATTTTCATGGCTTACGGTATTTACAGATATGTTACGACGCAGACAAAAATAAAGATAAGGAAGATGGAAGAACAAAGAGATAAGATGGAAAAAGCCCAGGAAGATTTAATTCATAAGAGACATTAACCGTTTTAAGTTCTTTAATTTATTGATTTTTAATCTTTTCTGTTTGAATACAAAATGAATAATTTATTTAAGAATATAATAATTGTTTTATTTATAGCCATCGTTCCATTGGTTTATTTCCATTGTGATTTCAATGATATGAAATCAAAAGCTACGATAGGTCAAATGACTATTGTCGTTGATGAAAATCTCCAGCCATTGACTTTGCAGTTAATTAATGATTTTCAAAGGCTTAATCCTGAAGCAAAAGTTAATGTCATATTCAAGCCTACTAAAAATACAATTGCTGATTTATTCAATAAGGATACGAAACTTATCATTATAGCAGGTGATTTAAATCCCGATGATAAAAAATTTGCTGATTCTAATAAAATTGAGTTGCAGCGTTTCGAAATCGGAATCGACGGAATAGGTTTCATTGTAAATCCTGATAATCCGGCTGAAAGGTTAACTTCAGATGATATCCAGAAAATTTTTACAGGTCAGTATACAGACTGGACACAAATAAAAGCCCAGGATGATGAGCAAAATACGAACGTTAAAAATTTAATGAAAGGTTCTCTTGACAAAATTAAAGTTTATATACAGAGACCAAATTCAAACACTTATAATTATATAAAAGATTCAGTTCTNNAATCAGCGGAGATTTGTTCAACAAGCGTTCAGATGCTTGAAGAAATAAGGGGAAATAAAAACGCGATAGGTATTATTAATATGTCGTGGCTATCAAAAGGCAGCCAGGATTTAATGGACACGACGGTTAAAACTATAAGAGTTTCAAAGATCTGGCCTAACGGCAGGCAGGATGATTTTGCACAATTTCACCAGGGGTTGATTTTTACTAAAAAATATCCTTATTCGAGAAAAATTGTGCTTTATTCGAGAGATTTCGGAATCCAGTTATCGACAGGATTCATAACGTATTTAGTTCATAACGATGGACAAAAAATTGTTCTTGATAATGGTTTAGTGCCAATAAATCAGCCAATCAGGACGATTCAAATTGAATAAATAATTTTATTAATAATAAAAAAAAGGTTAAATTTATGTCTAAGATTTCAGGTAAAAATCTTATTTTATTTCTTTATTTTTGTTTTCTTTTCTTTTCTAATGTATATTCACAGGATAATTTAAAAAAGGGCATCGATGCCGTAAACAGAGGGGATTACGTTTCAGCTCTGAATTTGCTGAAGGATGTAGTTAAATCCAATAAAGATTATGAACCGAATTATTATTACGGCGAGGCACTTTTAAGCACGGGGTCTTTAGCGGATGCCGAAAAATATTTTAATATTGCACTTAAAGATGATGATGAAGGCGTTCTTGCATTAAAAGGAATGGGTGAAATTCAAACTCTGAATAAGGATTATGCAAATGCCAACAGCTATTTTAAAAAAGCTCTTAAAGTTGATCCTCAAAATATCCCGGTTCTGATTTCCCAGGCTGCTATGTATTCCGCGCAGGGTAAAATTGACGATGCAATACAGGTATTAACTTTAGCAACAACTTACAGCAAGGAAGACCCGGCTGTTTATGTTGGTCTTGGGGATGCATGGTATGCAAGAGGTACAACTCCAAAACTTGCAATTGATTATTATCAAAAAGCAATAAAATTAAAACCTAATCTTGCAGTTGCGTATTATGGTCTGGGCAGAGTTTACTTTAAACAAAAAAAATATAATGATGCTATAGATGCCTTTAATACTGCTTTGGTAAAAGACCCGAATTTTGCACCTGCTTATCTTGAAATGGGAAAACTTTTATATTTTGACCATGACTATGAAAAAGCTGCGAGCGTATTCAAAAAATATTCCCAGTTAAAGCCTGGTTCTCAGGAAGGGAATTCCTATTTCGCAAAAACATTGTATGCAGAAGGAAAGTATGATGAAGCTTTAGCATTGTTGACCGATGTCTTAAAAATCGATCCTAAATCGGAAACCGGAAATCTTTATACGGCGTATATTTATGCCGCAATGGAACAGACTGATTCTTTAAAACAAATTGAAAACTATAATAAATCGATTGATTATTTCAAGAAGGTACCTGTCGAAACAATGGAAGTGGATGATTTGTTAAAATATGCAAATGTTTATGTAAGTTTAAAAAACTTTGACGACGCCGTTCCTCTTTATCAGAAAGCGGTTAANNCGAAAATATTTATTATGATTATGGTAAAATGTTTTTTGCACAGGAGAAATTTGATTCAGCTTTAAGCTATTTGTTGATGGCGCAGAATTATGGTATGAAGAAACAGTCGTGTTATATTTATGCCGGGCTGTGTGATTTTTATTTAAAAAAATATGAAGATGCAATTTTGCAGTTTAAACAAATATTATCGACGGATGATAAAAACACATTTGCTTATACATGGATAGGAAAATGTTATTTCGTACTTGGAAAAACCGATGAAGCAATTAAATCATACGAAACAATATTAACGTATGACCCGCAAAATGCTGAAACGCTTGACGTTTTGAAAAAAATTAAGAAACAATAATATTGGAAAAGCTTGTAAAATATATTAATGATAACAGGAATAAATACGTCGGGGAATTAAAAGATTTTTTAAAAATTCCTTCAATTAGTAATAATCCTGATAATAAAAAAGATATTGAACGCTGTGCTGACTGGCTGCTTAAAGAATTCAGTAAAATCGGTCTTCAGAACGCGAAATTATTTCAAACCGAAGGAAATCCTATTGTTTACGGTGATTGGCTGAAAGCAGGAAAAGATAAGCCCACCGTTTTGATATATGGACATTATGATGTTCAGCCTGTTGACCCTATTGAGCTATGGACGTATCCTCCTTTTGAACCGACGATTAAAGATAATATTATTTATGCACGCGGAACGACAGATGATAAAGGTCAACTGTTCATTCATCTGAAATGCATTGAAGCATATTTCAATATGACACGGGCTTTTCCGGTAAATGTAAAAGTTATACTCGAAGGCGAAGAAGAAATAGGAAGTGAAAATCTGGAAGGATTTTTAAAAAATAACNNGCGGATTATGTTGTGATATCCGATACCGCTATGTACGACCATGACCTTCCTTCGATATGTTATGGCTTAAGAGGACTTACTTATATGCAAATAGATGTTACCGGTCCAAATAAAGACCTGCATTCAGGTTCGTTTGGCGGAGGCGTGAATAATCCAATAAATGCGCTAGCACTTATTATATCGAAACTAAAAGATGAAAAAGATAATATTTTAATAGATGGATTTTATGATGACGTAAAACCTTTGTCACAGAAGGAAAAAGATGAATTTAAAAGACTTCCTTATGATGAAGAAAAATTTAAAGCTGAATTAGGTGTAGATGAGTTATTCGGAGAAGAAGGCTATACAACAATAGAACGTACCTCTGCACGTCCGACACTTGACTGTAATGGTATCTGGGGAGGATTTGCCGGCGAAGGTGCCAAGACAGTTCTGCCCTCGACCGCAGGAGCTAAGGTTTCTATGAGATTAGTCCCTGATCAGGATCCGGCTAAAATTGAAAAATTATTTACTGATTATGTAAATAAAATAACACCGAAAAGTGTAAAGGTCAGGATTACTTCGCTGCATGGGGGTAAACCATCAGTCACTCCAATTGACACGCCTGCAATAAAAGCAGCGATGAGAGCATTGAAAATGGGTTTTGGTGTTGAACCTGTATTTATGAAAGAGGGTGGTTCAATTCCGATAGTTAATTCTTTTAAAGAAATTCTAGGCGCGGATGCAATATTACTTGGTTTCGGTCTGCCCGATGAAAACGCACATTCACCTGATGAACATCTTGATTTGAATAATTTTCATAATGGAATTTTAAGCGTTACTTATTTTTACAACGAATTATCAAAATTAAATAAATAAATGGCAAAAGCAAAAACTTCTAACATTAAATCTAAAAAAGCAAAAGTCACACTTTTCAGGATTTCATTGACATCAAAAAATTACATTATTATCGGTCTTGGAATTATTCTGATTATAATCGGTTATATTTTGATGGGAATAAGTTCTGTAGACGGTTTTGTTCCTACTGTTCTATCACCGAGATTATTAGTTGCAGGATATTGTGTCGCAATTCCATTCGGAATTTTATATAAAGATAAATCTGTTGAAACTGAAGAAATTGATACAAAAACAGAGAAGAACGATAAAACAGAAACTAATACGAAAGCAACTGTTTCTAACATCAAGACTGCATAAAATAATCTCGACTTTTTTATAATTTATGTAGCCGCAAGCTTTAGCTTGCGCGAGAAGATTGTTAATAAAATATGTAGCCGCAAGCTTTAGCTTGTGCGAGAAGATTGTTAATAAAATATGTAGCCGCAAGCTTTAGCTTGCGAANNGCAATGGCTGCTTAATTAAATAAGCAACCCATTTTGCTGTAATGTCTTTGCTCACCGGATAACAGTGAAATGTCAGATTAGATGAGATAGTTTAAATCATTGTCTGCAGGATTTAGATGAATTTTTAGCGGACTGGTGTTAATGGAGTTTGTTTATTAGCCCTTTTAATACGAGATGAATTAATGAACTATATATGTAGGCGTTTTAATGGTCATCATTTCGGACCCGGGTTCGACTCCCGGCATTTCCACAAATATTTCTTTCGAATAATTGCTTATTATTTAGTATAAATTACTTTATTTAATTTGCATATCTTACATAGAAATAAGAGCATTAACTCCATTTAGAACATCTTCAACATTAATACTTTCCATTGAAACCGGACTATCGGAAATAAACACTTTTTGTTTTGTAGATAGGGGTGCAAATCTTTTGTAATTCCATTCAACTTTATTAAATAACGCTACAATAGGTGTATCAAAGCAAGATGCAAAATGAACTGCAGATGTATCGGGTGATATTAGTAAATCGCACCTTTTTATCAATTCAGCGAATTCCAAAACAGAGCGAGAAATAAAATAAAAAACATTTTTTCCTTTACAACTGCTGAAAATGCTCCTTACTATTTCTTCATCTTTCCTGATTCCTGTGATTATAACAGAATTATGACTTTTTAAATTATCTATTAACATAATCCAATTTTCACGGGACCAGAACCTGATTTCATTTCCCGACGAGATATTCAATAATATAATTTTACCCAGGATATATTTAATTCTGTTTTCCACAAATTTACTGACATCTTCAGGTATAAAAACGATAGGTTTGACATTATCTTTAATGTCCATTCCAAAATATTTAAGTACGGCAAGATTTATATAAATAGTATGTTCATTACAAGGTGGTTGATAAAATTCGTTCAGGTCAATATCGTATATTTTACTGTCAAAGTTAAATCCGGCAGATAAATTTGGTTTAGCGTATTTAACCAACTTTATAGAGGTTTTAGAAATCTCTTTTTTTGAATCTATCCACAGGTCATATTTGTTATTCCTGAGTTTTAAGAGTAATCCCGGTAATGAAAAAATATTTTTCTCGTAAATAATAACTTCATCCACGTATTTGTGATAAAGCGGAATGTCTTTATTTATAGGGCTCGCAAGAACTGTTAACCGGGAATCAGGAAATATTTCTTTCAATTTTATAAACAGGGGAGTAGTGAGAATCATATCCCCGATTTTACCAATCTGTACAATTAGAATATTTTTAATATCCTTACTATCCATTATATAGAAATTATAATATCTTTTATTTCATTATAAATGCTAAATTTTATAATTTAACATTTAACATTTATAATTTAACATTGAAAGAGTTATCTTCTTTTTTTCCCCTGGTATTTTCTCATTTCCTCACCTCTTTTTTTCAATTTTTCCATAAATGTCGGCTTGCTTTTTTCAAGTGCTTCTTTCACCGGGTCATCTTTTTTTATTTTTGTATTATAATATTGCTGAATTATTGATAAGAGATTGAAAACAAAATAATATAGATTCAAACCTGACGGAAAACTAAAGAAAAGAAGGGTTAGCATAACCGGCATTATGTACACCATTGCTTTTTGTTTTGGGTCTGTAACCGTCATTTTTTGCTGAATGAACATTGTTATTCCCATCAATGTAGCCAATCCGGAAATCGTATCGATTCCGAAAATCGGAATTTTTGTAGGTAATTTGAAAATTACGTCCGGCATAGATAAATCGTGTATCCATAACATGAAATTTGCCTGTCTGAGTTCGATTGTAGAGCGAAAAACACCGAACAGAGCATATAATATTGGTAACTGAATTATCATCGGCAGACATCCGCCCGCGGGATTTATTTTTTCCTCTTTGTATAAATTCATTATCATCTTATTCATCTTCTGCGGGTCATCTTTAAATTTTTCCCTTATTGCTGTCATCTTGGGATTAAGCTGGCTCATCTTCTTCATTGACTTCATCTGTGTTTTCGTCAACGGATTCAGAATTAATTTCAGTACAAATGCAAATATTATGATAACCAGGCCGTAATTCGGAATGAATTTATGAAGGAATGTGAAAAATGGAATAATGAAATATTGTGCAATTGGCCGTACAATGAAATCGAGAGAAAATCTCATTGTTTTGTCAAGTTCTTTATTATAACTTGTAAGCAGTTTATAATCGATTGGGGTAATAATAATCTTGAACGATGTTTTGTCAACCATATCGTTCTTAATATCCATTTTTACTGCAATGCTATAATTATTCTTAACACCTTCATCTTTTAAATGTTCTTTGTAACCTGTTAAATAAGCACCGTCTCCGGGTCTGCTTTCAGGGACAATAAACACTCCGAAATATTTATTTCTCGTTGAAACGAATTCGGTAGAACCGTTCAGATTTTGATTGTTTTCATTTTCTTTATATTCATTAAGAAATTTTTTCGCAGAAAAAGTTGATAACTCTCCGCCCATGTATGCATAAGCATCAGCAAATGTAGCTTCTTCGGAACTATAATATTCCGATAAATTCAATGATGAACCCCACACCACCTGGTATTGACTTCCGGACAAATATTGCTTTGAATTCAAAAATTCATAATCGACATCAAAGTTATAATCGTCGGGATTAAAAGTATACGTCTTAATAATTTTAGCTGTACTATCATCGGGAATAGTTAAAACATATTTTAATTTATACTCTTTAAGATTTTCAATATTTACTCTTTCCCATTCTTTATAGTTCGAACTGAATACGAGGTCCTTTGTATTTATTGATTTACCGTCTTTTGATGTGAAAAGTAAATTCAGCTCTTTACCTTTATTCCAGTTGATTAGCTGAAGTGTGTCACCGTTCCAGGCTTTGAAATCTCTCATTACGACTTTCTTTATCGTGCCGCCATAATTAGTAAATTCCATATAATATTTTTTCGTTTCCAGCATAATTATTTTTTCGGGAACACCGGAATTATAGGTATTACATTTATCAAATGTTTTTCCAAATGTATTCAGCAGGGTATCGGATTTCGTTGTATCAGTAGTTTCTTTTATTATAACTTTTATTGAATCATTAGTTTTTGATGACCTGCCTGTTGTATCACCGACGATTTCTTTTGTCTGTTCATTTTTTGGCGGTTGTTTTTTTTGCATATTCGAAGTCCATGTGAGCCAGACCAATAAAATGATACCAATGATTACGAAACCTATAACCGATTTTTTGTCCATACTTTTATATTATTCAGTGTGTTTATGTTCTATTGTTTAATGTTTTTTTAATGGAACCGGGTCATATCCGCCTTCGAAAAAAGGATTACATTTTAAAATACGTTTGACCCCGAGAAATGTTCCCATTATAATTCCTCTGCCCGATAATGCTTCTATGAAATATTCCGAACATGTTGGATAAAATCTGCAAGAAGCAGGTAAGACCGGAGAAATAAATTTTTGATAAAATTATATAAGATATATTAAAATATATTTCAAATTCTTTATAAGAATAATTTTATTTCCAAATTTTTTTAAGAACGAATTAAATTGTTTTTCCTCTTTTAATCTTAGCTGCTCTATTAACTTTTATCATTTCGGCATTTACAGATTCCAAGAGTCTTATCATTTGTTCATTAATATCCTGTATTTTCATTTTACTTTGTTCTTTGAAAAAATCCGTTCCTTTTTCATTTAATCCTATTATTAAATTTGCATTCAGATTCAGATTTGATATGAGATTGTTCCTGTTCAGCCTGTAACTTTCTCTTAATAATCTTTTTATTCTGTTTCTGTTTACTGCTTTTCGGATTTTCTTTTTAGAAACAACAAAACCCACTTTTAATTTTTTTTCAAAAAGTGGGTTTTCAATTTCGTAGTCTTTATTAATTTCCTCAGTATTATAATCTATGTTTAAATGTCCTGTTAAAAGGGGAGTAGATAAAGCTTTTGAATTTTTAAAAATTTCGGAAAATGCATTAAATCCCTTTATTCTTTCAGTTTTTTTAAACTTCGTGCAACTTACATTATTTATATTGTTGTAAGTCATTTGTATAAAAAGACCTATCCGCGTGTAAATTCGTCACTAACGGTTAATTTCTTTCTTCCTTTAGCTCTTCTGCTTGCCAATACTTTTCTACCATTCTTTGTAGACATTCTTTCACGAAATCCGTGTTTATTTTTACGCTTCCGATTACTTGGCTGATATGTTCTTTTCATTATTTACGATGTATATTTTGAATTATAAAACAATTAAAATAGCTCAATTTAAGGTCAATTTCAAGATATTAAAAAATGGAACGTATTTTAAATTAAACCGTTGTTATTTCATTTTTATTCTTATTTATAAATATCATAATCAATCCAAATATAATCATAACTATCGATATAAGCTGAGCCTGTGATAAATTAAAAATTATTTTAGGATTTAGTCTTACAAATTCGATTAGTAATCTTTCCACTCCGGTGAAAATCAGGTAATAGTAGAAAAGTTGCCCGAAATAATGAATTTTCTTTCTAACAGACCACAAGATTGCGAAAATGATAACTGCAGCTCCGAATTCTATCAACGGAGTTGGAAGTGCAAGTTCTCCGGCTTTTGTAGGAACGATTCCGTTTGAATAACTGCATCCTAAAAATTGCCAGAATGTACCGTTAACATCAACACCGTAACACCCGTCACCCGATAGGTGGCAGCCGATTCTTGCTATACCATAGGCAAGTGCTGCTGCAGGAGACATTGTATCGAGGATTTGCATAAAGGATAGCTTTTTTTTACGGCAATAAATAATAATTAAAATCATAGATAAAATCAGACCGCCATAAAATGTCAAACCTGAAGGGGAAAATAAAACGTCCGCGTGAAAAAACGAACCAAAACTCTTGTCACTANNTTTCGATTATGTAGAAAATTTTACTTCCGATTAAACCGCCTATTATAGCAAGAAAGGTAATAAATACACCATAATTTTCATCTATTTTATTTCTCTTCAGTTCTCTCGAAAAGAGTGAACTTCCGACGAGGAAAGCAATTCCGAGCATAAGTCCGTAACTATACACGGGTACCGGTCCTATTTGAAAAAGCTTTGGATACATTATTTTTCTATTGTAAGTTTAACAAAATTTTTCTGCGGTTTCTTTTTTAATAATATACTTTTGCTCGTAAACTTTAAAACATAAAGAGATTTATTCTTATTATTTTTTGTTAATTTAACCGTATATTCTGAATTTTTATAATTAAATAATTTATAATTATAAACCGCACTTCCTGATTGTGAAAGTGAAATAGTAGGTGCCGATAACCCTTCGATATTAAAACAAATTTCTTTTTTTTCATAGTCAACTTTTTCCATTACGTTTATCCTGTATTCAAAACTCTCAAAAAGCTTTGTAGTTTTGAATTCGATTAAAATGTATTCTTTTTGTGCAGTTTTATCTGTTTTTTTTGATATATGAAGTTCATACTCAAATTCTTTTGGTTCGGGTCTTACCTGCTTTGTTCTCATTNNATGTTTTAAAATTCAAAATCCGTAATTTGATTTAATTCAATTTCTTTCTCAATACCATCAGACATATTTTTCAGTTTCGCTTTTTGATTAGTGAGTTCCTCATCACCGATTACCATCACATATTTTGCATTTATTTTATTTGCCTCTTTCATCTGTGCTTTAACGCTCCTGTTTAAATAATCGGTTTCGGATTTAATATTCTTCTTCCTGAGTTCATAAAGCATTTTCAGGGCGAANNACGATATATAATTTTACATTTTCATCTTTAGGATATTCATAATTATATTTATCGAGAATCATACTCAATCTCTCAAGCCCGCAGGCGAAACCGATTGCCGGAGTTGGATTTCCGCCAAGTTGTTCGACAAGTTTATCATACCTGCCGCCGCCGAAAATCGCATTCTGAGAACCAAGGTCGTCCGATACAACTTCGAAAGTAGTTGAAGTATAGTAATCAAATCCTCTTACAAGTTTGTAGTCAATTTCATAATTTATTCCCAGAGATTTTAAAGCATCAAGTACGTTCAGAAAATGTGATTTAGTATCTTCATTCAGATAATCATAAAGCAGGGGAGCGTTTGTCAAAACTTCAATATCGTTTTTATCCTTTGAATCAAGAATCCGAAGAGGATTATTTTCAAATCTATTTTTACTATCCGGAGATAATTTTTCGTAATGATTTTTTAAATAATCTTTCAGGCTTCCTAAATATTTTTCTCTTTCTTCAATTGTCCCTATCGTATTAATTTTTATTTTTACGTTATGTATTCCGAATTCATTCAGCATAAATGCACCAAGCGAAATCAATTCCGCATCGATTAAATAATCATTGCTGCCGATTGCTTCGACACCGAATTGTGAGAACTCCCTGAATCTTCCCGCCTGCGGACGTTCGTGCCTGTACATATTTGCGATATAATATAGCTTTTGTACAGGAGATTCATTATTTAAGTTATTTTCTACATAAGAGCGAATAACTGGCGCAGTCATTTCAGGTTTCAAAGTAAATTCATCTTTATTGAATGAATACATTTCTTTTGAAACAACATCGGTTTCTTCGCCTATGCTTCTTTTGAAAAGCTCTGTTTTTTCAAAAGTCGGAGTTCTTATTTCTGAATAATTGAAAAGGGAAGAAATATTTCTCAACTTTTCTTCAATATGCCTTCTTTTATAAACATCACCCGGAAGTAAATCCAGCGTACCTTTCGGCTTTTGTATTTTCATAAATTTAAAATATGACAAATAAGATAACTATTTGTTATTTAACGTTAAAGGCAGATGATGTTGAACAATATATTGATTTGCACATCCGTCCAAAATAAACAAA
>PNBM01000215.1 GCA_003135995.1 Ignavibacteriota bacterium
TAATTAATATTTTATATCATGGCAAATACATATACACAATTATTTGTTCATATAATATTTTCTCCAAAAGGACGAAAAAATGTTATTCCTCCTCAAATCAAAGAAAATATTCATAAATATATTACAGGTATAATNNTTTCAAATTTAGTTAGGGATATTAAAAGAGCTTCAACAGAATATTTAAAAAGTAATAATTTGTTAAGTAGTAATTTTTACTGGCAGTCAGGATATGGTGCATTTACTTACTCACTAAGTCAAATTGATAACGTAATAAACTATATTAATAATCAAGAAATACATTACAAAAAGAAAAGTTTTTATGAGGAATATTTAGAATTTTTAGAGAAATTTAAAATTCAGTTTGATAAAAAATATGTCTTTGATGTTTAACCATTTCAATATATATTAAAAATAATAAAAACGGGAAACACCTACCATATTAACGTATAATAAATATATTCCCCTATAAACGGGAAACACNNCAGAATTCAGAATTCGGAATTCAGAATTTTTTAAAGGTCCCGCTCATAATTTTTGCCGAACTTAATGATATCAAAATTATATTTCGCTCTGATTTTATCCATCCTGTCGACAATATTTTTAAATTTATTCCCATCATAAAATAAATTTTCCTGCACGGCTCCGTCTTCTTTTTCGAGTTCGCTGAATTTCACGCCAAGCAGTCTTATTTTTTTGCTTTTTAAAATTAATTTATTCATAAGTTCAAGCGCATCATCGTAAAAATCCATTTCTAAATTAGAATACCGTGTTCGTGTGAAGGCTTTCTGATTAACGGTGAAATCATCGTATTTAACTTTTATTGTTAATGTTTTTCCAAGGAGTTGATATTTTCTCAATCTCATACAAGCTTTTTCAAGCAGAGAATAAAGCTCTGATATTAAAAATTCTCTATCGTTTGTATCTTTGTTAAAAGTATTTTCTTTTGATAATGACTTCTGGTCTTCAGATTCAATATGTACTCCCCTTTCATCAATTCCGTTTGCAACGTTATACAAATAAGCAGAATATACGCCTATTTCATTTTCGAAAAAAGATTTATCGAATTTTAGCAAGTCACCTATAGTTTTGACTCCATACTTACTCAATTTAGTATATGTTGATTTACCTACTCCCGGTATTCTTTCAACAGGAAGCGGAGCAAGAAATTCTTTTTCTTTTCCAAACGGAACAACAGTTATTCCATCTGGTTTATTTTGTTTCGAAGCAATCTTTGTACAGACTTTTTTTGTTGAAATTCCTATCGAACAGGTAATATGAAGTGTATCCCTTATTTCATTTTTAATTTTTTCAGCAAGCAAAACATAATCGCCTTTATAAAGATGAAGAATATCTGTCACATCAAGGTATGCTTCATCGATGCTTGCCGGCTGAACAAGTGGAGTATATTTGTATAATATTTCACGGACTCTTTTTGAATAATCGGAATAAAGACCTCTCGTACCGCGAATAAAGTTGGCTTCAGGAACAAGTTGCATAGCGTGTTTAAGAGGCATGGCTGTTCGCACTCCTTTTGCACGGGCGAGATAGTTCGGACAGGAAACAATGCTTCTGACATCCTCTTTCGTCCCTCCGACAACGAGTGGCTTCCCTTTTAATTTCGGATTAATTGCTTCCTCACATGATGCAAAGAAAGCATCCATATCAATATGAAAAATGATTTTTTCCATGTTCCCGCTTGAAGTTTGTTAAGTTTATTAAGTATTTCAAGGAAAAANNTTTATAATTAAAGATTTGTCATTTGCTATTTACATATATAATACGCAACTTGGAACTTTATAAAGTGATTTCAAGTTGTTATTTTCTCTAACACTTAGATAAACAAAATTATAAAAACAGAGGAGTATAAAAATGATACATACATTCATGTTTGTGCGACATAAAGTAAGTGATTACCCGAAATGGAAAGCAAAATTCGATGAGTTCATTGACTTCAGGAGAAAAAGCGGAGAAAAATCTTATCATATATTCCATCCGGAAAACGAACCAAATAATTTATATTTATTGTTTTCATGGGATACCATGGATAACGCCAAAAAATTCAGCAACTCTGATGAGTTAAAAAATGCTATGATGAACGCTGGCGTAACGGAAAAGCCGGAAATATTCTTTTTTAATAAGGTTGCCGAAGGAAAAACGAACTCTGATTAAAATGATATAACTTTTCAGGTTGATAATTGACTATAAACATTCATAAAGAATAAATTTTTTATTGACGTTTACTTTAATGATTTGGAATTTTATAAATATTGGTTCGGATTATAAAATATAATTTTATTTAGGATGAATTAAAGATAAAGTATTAATTCACCAGCGGTAATGTAAAGTAAAATTTACTTCCTTCAGATACCGTGCTATCAACTTTTAAATCCGAATTCATCAAAACAAGCATTTCTTTACATAAAATAAGTCCAAGACCAGAGCCTTCTTCATTACGAGTTCCGGCTGAACTTATCTTTTCATCTATCTTAAATAATTTTTGTAAATGTGTTTCCGACATTCCAACCCCTGTATCAGTAATACTTAATTCAACATTATTGTTAATAATATCAGCATTAACAATAACTTTGCCGCCGGCTTCAGTGAATTTAATAGCATTGTCTATCAGATTCCTGATAACAGTATCGACTATATTTTTATCGGCACTCACAAAAATATCGTCAGATATATTATTATCTAAAATTATTCCTTTTCTTATCGCGTTCACTTTTTGAAGTTCCACTACTGTAGCCGCTATATCGTGTAGATTAATTTTTTCTTTATAAACTTGAATTTTTCCAGTTTGAAGCCGCGACCACATAAGAGTTTTATCGATTAATTTATTCAATGATTCGGAAGATGATTTAATATAACCTATGTATTCTTTTTTCTCGTCATCTTTAATATTATCAAATTCCATTTCAAGTATTTTGGAGAAACCGAGCAGACCATTGAGAGGATTTCTCAAATCGTGGGAGAGTATAGAGAAAAATTTATCTTTTGCTGCGTTTGACTGAGTGAGTTGTTCTTTTTGTTTGGATATGAGTTCATTTTTTGCAAATAACTCCTCATTTAATTTAACCTGGTCACGATGTTTTAAGAATAAACCTGCACCTACAAAAAGAATTACAATGATGAATAAACTGCCAAACATAATTCTTTTAGCAGTATTTTTACTCTCTTCCTGAGTTATTAATTCATCTTCAAATTTTTTATTTAATCCGCTAATTTCCGCAGCTTTTTTTACACTGTACAAATCCAAAACTAAAGTACTTGCCTCTTCATAATAATCACACGCTTTTTTAAATTCTCCCAAGGCTATATAAGACCTGATAAGGTCCCTTGCGGATTCAAGCCTGTAAACTTTTATTCCCGATTTATCTGAAATAATATGACTTTGTAATGCATAATCAATAGCAGTTTTATATTCCCCTATTTGGTTATATAAAGTTGCTATATTATTCATAATATTCGGTTTATCGGCATAATCATCTAATTTATCAGCTTCGTTTAAAGCAAGTAAAAAATATTTCAAAGCATTTGTAACATCATTTCTGAATGTGTAAGCGGCTCCGATAATATTTAAGTTGCTTATATATAATTCTTTATCCTTCGAGTTGTCATTTAAATTAATTGATTTATTTGCCAGTTCATCAGCTTTAAATGAAGCTGCTGTATCGAATTCTTTAAATGATAATTCGTGGTAAACAGCGGCTAACCTGTTATAAATATTTGCCTGCCCTTTTTCATCTCTGTTATCAATGGAAATTTTTAAAGCTTTATTTAAATTTTCTAAAGCCAGATTATACGTCCCGACTGCACGGAAAGCTTCACCTATTGCGGAATAATTATTTTCGAGCAATAAGACATCCCATTCCGGATTATTTTCTCTTAATTTAAGTTCATCAAACAGATAGTTTAATGATTTTGAATATTCACCTATTTTGCAGTATGTTATTCCGAGATTATGCAATACTTTCGCTTTTACGGGCTGGTAGCCTGCCTTATCGGATATTGTTAATGCTTCATCAAGTAATTTTACAGTTTCATCCAGTGATTTATTCTTTTGCAGAGATGAATCAACTAAAGCATTTACTTTCGCCGTATCGGATTGGTTTAAAGCATAATTTTTTCCCGGAGAGAAAATAATGTAAATGATGAGTATAAAAATCAATCGATGAACAATTTTTAACATTCGTATTAATTTATTAAATAATAAACAATCCTGTCACCCCCTATTTTTAAAATATTAGTTACTTTTATCAACGGGCGGAACGATAATTTAATTTCTATAACTTTATTCTTAATTATTAGTAATATAAATCGAATAGTCAAATAACATATTTACAAAGGAGTTTACTTACCAGTGTCTGATGTAAAATAATTATGTTTTAACTGAGAATCTACATAAAACAAGAGATTAAAATTAATCTATAAATATGACAAATCAATGAATACTTATAACAAAACTGAAGATATCGACTTTGTATATTAATCTTTTTGTCACATATTTTTTAATTGAATATTTTAATTATAGGAGTTATAATTGAAATATACCAAAAATTATTGTCCGAAAGATTATAATNNAAAAATTTTATATTAACAATATGTACAATTTCTGAAGAGTAATATTTTTTAAAATAAAGAATAATACTTCATAAAAAGAAAAATATGTTTCCAATTAATTTCTTCAAGCTCAAATTATTTATAATACTAATATACTTATTAATCTCATCGAATTTAATATATTCACAACCTTATTTTCAATTTATCGAGAATGGTAAAATCGGATATATTGATGTAAATGGAAACGTCGCGATAAAACCAATTTTTAACGGTGCGGGAGATTTTTCGGAAGGTCTCGCCGCAGTTAGAATTAATGGAAAATATGGATACATAGATACAACCGGAAAATTTGTTATTCCTCAACAATTCGATTATGCTATGCCATTTCACGAAGGATTTGCAGTCGTATACAACGACAGTAATTCGGGATTAATTGATAAATTCGGGAAAATTCAGTTTCTGAGTAAGTATAAAGCAATATCAAGCGTTAAAAACGGCAATTCATTAGTCTTGACACACTCAAATAATTTTGGATTGATTGATGTGAACGGTAAATTATTAACTGATACGGTTTTTGTTTATACATATGATTTTAATGAAGGTCTTGCCATTGTAGCGAAAAGAAATTTTAAAAGTCTTTTTGATGAAAACCTAAATGTAATTGAGGGTGAAGGAGTTATAGATACACTCGGTAATTATATCGTACCTATCGGTAAATATAATTCATATAGTAGTTTTTCTAATGGATTTGCATGCGTTTCTTTACCTGGAACAGCAATCCGTGATAATGCTTATAATAATTTTGGATTTATAAACCGCTCGGGAGAATTAAAATTTGTTTTAAAACCTGAATATCGATTTACAGAAAAACATGATTTCTATAATGGATTGCTTCCGATTCACATTTTAAAATCAATCAAATATTCTGATAGTTATTTTTTCAATAAAGAACAATATTATTTTGGCTTTCTTGATACGATTGGTATTTTAGCAATAAGCGATACGAATTATTTGAAAGGATATCCGCTAACTGATAAAATGCTATTTGTTATAACCAAAGATGATAGGTATCTTGTTCTTGATTATAAAGGAAATATTCTGAAAGAATTAAATTTCATCTTAACTCCTGTTTTACCTTTTGATGAAAGTCTATATTCTGCTTACAGTGATGTTAGATTGTTGAAATATTTAAGTGGTTATACTCTTGCAAAAATAAATGATAATTGCCGTATAATTGATTCGAATTTTGATATTGTTTCGGATATAATCATTAATGAAAATTTTTCCAGATTTTATTGGAATCAAGGAATAGCTTTCTATCACAGAGGACAAAAGACAGGAGGTGTTTGTGATTTTAAAGGGAATAATATTTTAGATTCAAAATTTACTCCATTCGGGACGCCGAAGTATAATTTAATAAAAATAATTATCGATAGTTTACATGCTTATTTAAATTTAGAAGGAAAGATAATATGGAAAGAAAAACGTTACAGAACAGTTGAACCGGATACTTTGGATATTGATTATATGTATGATGCGTATTCGCATTATCATTCAAAAACTATTTATTCACCATATTCTTACCTGCCAAATGATTCTGTGGATAGAAGATATTCTTTAAAAAATTCGGATGAAAATTATTCAAAAGGAAAAATTAGTATTTTGGCAATGCCAAACAATAAAGCATTAATTGGAATTAAATATGCCGGGTTTAAAGTATATGTTTTAAATGATTCTGATAAAGATATGAAATTGGACAGAACTGATAGATTATTGAATATGAAGATTCAAGCGTTGGATTCAAAAGGTAATTGGAAGGACCTAGAATATTTGTATCATAATTTTTATGCAACCGATGCGGATATTTTTTCACATCCTTATTATCTTGGGAAAGGTTGTTATTGGGAATTTAATTTCCCTTTATTTAAAGG
>PNBM01000126.1:0-1973 GCA_003135995.1 Ignavibacteriota bacterium
ATTCAGAAATCTTTCAAATTCCGAGTCCGAAGAATTCATACTTACGCCTGTGGCTTATTTTCAGTTTTTGGAACACGAAAGATTAAAAGAAGCCAGGGATGATACAAAAATATCCCTATCCCATTCTGCAAGAGCTTTAAAAAGGTCTACAATCGCAATATGGATAACCGGCTCTCTTGCTTTTATACAAATATTAATAATGTTATATCAGATAATTTTAAATAATTAATAATTAAATATTTTTTTAAATTTAAAAAACGATTACAATTTGAAAAAAATCACAATCTTTTTTTTAGTGGTATTTGCCTTTATTCTTTTTTTAATTTTATCAACTGCAAATNNAAAATCGGGACCTCAGGGTGAACAATACGATATATGGAAAGCATCAAAGCATTCTCACGCATATGAAATTCTTACAACCACTCTTGCAGATGATATTGCTACGCAAAAAGGATTCACGACAAAAGCAACTGAAACACCTATGTGTTTAAAATGCCACATTCTTGGTAAAGATATTGTGGAAGATGAACTAACAGAAACTTTTAATAAAGAGGATGGTGTGCAATGTGAAAGCTGTCACGGTCCGGGCTCTGAATACAAATATGCTCCGATTATGAAGGACAAACAAAAATCGAGCGAAAACGGGCTTATCATTCACAGAGAAAAAGAAAAATTCTGCGTAACCTGTCATAATTCCGACAGTCCGACTTACAAAGAATTTAACTATGATACATACTGGGAACAAATTAAACATCCACTTCCCAAAAGCTTAAAATAAATAAAAAATATTATGACTTCGTTGATATTAGCTTAAAAGTTAATCGCATATAATAAAATATAAAGTAGAATAAAATGAAACAATTAATAGTATTATGTTTTATCTTGTGTTTTGTGACCGGTGCTTTTCAAACCGCAAAATCACAGGATAATAAAACTGAGGAAATTACAAAAACATTCAGTACGAAAGATGTAATAAATATGAATTTTGTAAGCGGTGAATGTAAAGTCATCAAAAGCAATGACAGGAATATAAACGTAACCGTGACTTACAAATTAAAAAACAATGGTTCTTTTGAACCCGAAATGGAAGAGGTCGGAAACACACTCACGTTGAATGAAAATCTTAAAAGTAAAACATCGGGAGCCGTTAAATGGAATGTCTCGGTTCCTTCGGGTGTGAAAATAAGTTTTAATTCTGCATCGGGAGATTTTCATTTAATTGACGTATCGACAGATTTAATTGTTAACACCTCCTCGGGTGAAGTTACGGTAGACAATTATTCCGGAAAAATAAATGCTACTTCAACAAGTGGAAATATTATTCTGAATAATTCAGATGGAAATTTGACTTTAAATACTACAAGCGGAGATATCACGGTAACTAATTCTAAAAGCATTTTCACCCTCGGTTCCACGAGCGGTAATATAACAGCTTCTTCAATAACATTATCGGGTAAAAGCTCTTTTTATTCTACTGCCGGAAATGCAACGCTAAATTTATCCGAAAGTCCCGATTTTGATTTATCTGTTAGTACAACTTCAGGTGATGCTGAAATAAATTATGTCGGAAATCATATTGCAGGTCATTTCGAATTATCGGTTGAAAAGAAAAGCAGTTCAATAACAACCCCGTTTACAAATGATGATGATACAAAAGAAAAACACGGAGATACATTCAGAATAATTACAATTGAAAAAGAAACTCCCGTAATAAAGATGTACTCAGTTTCGGGAAATTTGACGATTAGGAAGTAGTTATTGTTTATTGGTTATTGATGGTTCGTTATTAGTTATTGGTTATTAGTGGTTGGTGATTAGTGATTGGTGATTAGTGAATAGTGGTTAGTTGTTTCACATGTCTTGTTCCGAAACCCCAGCTTGGGAACGCTGTTTAAGATTTGTCATTCCAGCGGAAGCTGGAATCCAGACGAATAATACGAAAATCTAATTAGCCAAAATCATTTTCACTCAAG
>PNBM01000126.1:2069-37277 GCA_003135995.1 Ignavibacteriota bacterium
CTCAAGCAATAATCATTTTCACTGAAGCCAAAATCATTTTCACTCAAGCCAAAATCATTTTTCCTCAAGCCAAAATCATTTTTCCTCAAGCAAAAATCATTTTCACTCAAGTAAAAATCATTTTATCCTAAGCATAATTGCGTTTTTTTAAAGAAAATAGAGTTTTCTGATTTCAGGCACTTATTTCCGCTAAGCACAAATCAATTATGGAAATAAAAATATCTTGACATTCCTCAAAATATGAAATATTTTATACCGGAAATGCATTAAAACTTTCATTTTGAGGAGGTAATAATGGATTATATATCACCAAATGACCCTAAATTCAATGAATGGGTTAAAAATTATGCAGATTATATTGATGTAAATTTCGCCGCACTTGGTTTAACCTTAACACAAAAAACAGCCTTAATTGCGTCTGTAACCAGGTGGAAAACCGATTTCACGGCATATTATGAAGCGCAGGCATCAGCAATCGCCGCAACGCAAAAGAAAAATGCATCGCGTGCCATAGTCAAATCTCAGGTTCGCGAACTCACAAAATTAATTCAGGCAAATTCAAATGTGACCGATGACCAGAGAGCGGCGCTCGGAATTACAATTCCAAAAGAATCAAAAACTCCGACTCCGGTTCCGGATACACGTCCGATGGCGGTAGTGGAAAATATTAATCGTCTCGAACACATCATTAATTATTTTGACGAAATAACTTCAAGGGGCAGAGCGAAACCTGCGGGTGTAAGGGGCTGTGAAATCTGGTATAAAATCGGAGGTGAGCCGCCTGCGGATGCTTCGGGGTTAACGTATCTTACAACCGATACGGGCACGCCTTACATTGCGCATTTCAAAGGCGATGATGGCGGAAAGACGGTACACTATATGCTCCGCTGGGTGAACACACGCAACGAACCCGGTCCGTGGAGTGAAACAATTAGTGTAACAATTAGCGCATAATATTATTATATTATAACACAGACAGCACACTTCATCATTTGAATATAAAAACGCTCTTAACAAAATTTTTTAATTATGAAAAAAATAATTGTTAGGCTCTTCGCTTTTTTTCTTATTGTACATTGTACATTGAATATTGAACATTGTAATGCACAGTGGGTTCAGTGTAATGGAATAGGAACTAATCAATATGTTTATTCCTTAACATCACTCGGAAATAATATCTTTGCCGGGACTTCAGACTTTGGCGTTTATATCTCAACTAATAGCGGTACGAACTGGATTCAAACTTCTTTAAATAATCATTATGTTTATTCTCTTACTACATTAGGAAATAATATAATTGCCGGGTCTCAATCTGCCACATATCGTTCTACAGATAACGGTACAAGCTGGATTGAAACATCTTTGAATAATAATTATTCTGTCTTTCATCTTACAACAATTGGAAATAATATTTTTGCCGGAACAAATGGTGATGGAATTTATATCTCAACAGACTATGGAGCAATCTGGTGGCGAGCTTCTGTAAGTGGTCCATTGATTGAATCCTTAGCATCACTTAATAATTATATTTTTGCCGGTATGGGTACATCGGGAGTTTCTTTTTCCACAGATAACGGTACGAATTGGTTTCAAACATCTTTAAATAACCATGTTGTCCATTCCCTTATTGTTCTCGGAAACAATATTTTTGCAGGGACTTTAAATGATGGAGTTTTTTTATCCACAAACTACGGTGCAATCTGGACTCAAACAGCTTTAAATAATAAAACTGTTTGGTCTTTCACAACGCAAGAGAATAATATTTTTGCAGGGTTAGATTATAACTCTCCTGATTCCGGTGGTGTATATCTTTCCACAAATAATGGCGCAAGCTGGTTAAATAAAAATCAAGGTTTCAATTTTATTCCTTCAGTTGTATCCTTATTGATAGTAAATAATTACATCTTCGCAGGAACAAATGGCTATTCCGTCTGGCGGCGTTCTTTAGCTGAGATTATCGAAATAAAACCAATCTCCGAAATCGTTCCGGATAGATATTCATTGAGACAGAATTATCCGAATCCGTTTAATCCGGAGACTAAAATAAAGTTTGATATACCAAGGGGATCCCCAATAAGAGCATTCGGGGATGACAATGGCAGGGGATCCCCGACAGGAGCATTCGGGGATGACANNGAAAATGATTTTATTGAAATAATTAAAGTTGTTGGTGACGCCAAAGAACGGCTAACACCAACAACGGCATAAAAAATATAAAAACGCTCTTAACAAAAATTTTTTATTATGAAAAAAATAATTGTTTTTTTGTTTTCGATTTTAATAATATTACTCTCCAAAAATATATACTCTCAAGGCGGGTGGATACAGCAAAATTCTGGATGTAGCTCTAATCTTACTTCTATATTTATTCTGGATAGTTCTACAATTTACGTAGTCGGTTATGGTTCAAGAATAATAAAAACTACAAATGGAGGTAATAATTGGAACATTTTAAATTCAGGAATCTCATCAAATTATTGGTCTGTTTGGTTTTTAAATCAAAATACCGGTTTAATAATAGGAGACAATATTTTAATAAGAACTACAAATGGAGGAATTAATTGGAATCAAAGTCCATTAATCCATGAGTTCGCACGTGATTTAATTTTTTTTAATTCAAATACTGGTTATATGTATTGTGAAGGTGTTGTTGGGTATTATCCTTATTTTTACATTTCAAAATCGACTAATGCAGGTGTTAGTTGGTTTGATGTAAGTTCTTGGTTAGGTTCAGAGGAAGGTTCGTACTTTTGTGATATTAATAATGGATATATTAGCGGTTATAATAATATATACAAAACTGTCAATTCTTGCTTAAATTGGACATTTATTTCAACTGGCACATACGCTTATAATTATGTTCTAAATTTTTTAAATGTTGATACTGGTTATATTGCTTCAGGTGATGATCTTAATCCATTTTATATAAGAAAAACTACTGATGGTGGATATAGTTGGAGCAATTTATATCAAATCACCACTCCAATATTTGCAGGTTATTTTATAAATTCTTTAACAGGTTTTATTGGTAGAAATAATATATTAAAAACTACTAATGGAGGTTATAATTGGTATATTCAATCAAGTTCATACAATACTATTTTATATGAAATTAAATTTATAAACCAACTAACTGGATTTGCTATTGGAGATAATGGAATTATTCTTAAAACAACGAATGGTGGAGAATCTACAGGAATAAGTCCGATTAATAATAATATTCCTTCTGATTTCTCCCTTTCCCAGAACTACCCGAATCCGTTTAATCCGACGACGAAGATAAAGTTTGATATTCCTGTGGATTCCCGCATTCGCGGGAATGACAGAGGACGTGTGGTCGGGAGTGACAGGGTAGTTCTTAGAGTTTACGACATTCTCGGAAAAGAAATTGAAACACTTGTGAATGAAAAATTAAATCCTGGAACGTATGAAGTTACTTTTGATGCATCGAAGTATCCAAGCGGAGTTTATTTTTATAGGTTGATTACGGATAATTTTACAGATACAAAGAGAATGATTTTGTTGAAATGAAATTTGTTGTTGGTGGTACCAAAGAGCAGCCAACACCATAACGGCGAATGATACATTGTAAGTTTCATAGGGCATGGGATCCCCGACAGGAGCATTCGGGGATGACACTTCTCAAATAACAAATAACAAATAACAAAAAGCAAATACCAGCATTCATCATATTCTTTCAGCGCATATCTGCGGCAAAAGCTCTAATACTTTTCGTTTAAATTCGAGTCGAAAGTTCTTTTCTCATTTTACACTCAGAATTTGAATTTCTTATATCAAATAAAATGAATAAATTAAAATTCAATACATTTTTATTAAAGTAAATCTAAACATATATGAAGATATTTATTGACACCGCCAATCTAAAAGAAATTAAAGAAGCCGCTGATATGGGGTTGCTTGATGGCGTTACAACTAATCCCTCCCTCGTCGCGAAGGAAGGTCACAAAGATTTCAGAGAAATGCTTTTGAAAATCTGTGAAATGGTCGATGGCGATATTAGTGCGGAAGTAGTTTCAGTTACTTGTGATGAAATGCTTAAAGAAGGCCGTGAATTAGCCAAGATTCACCCGAATATCGTTGTTAAAGTTCCATTAATAAAAGAAGGCTTAAAAGCAGTTAAAATTTTTAAAGAAGAAGGAATCAGAACTAACGTGACTTTGTGCTTCTCCCCGTCACAGGCTGTTCTCGCCGCAAAAGCCGGCGCTTACATAGTAAGCCCGTTTGTCGGACGCCTCGATGATATCTCTATAAACGGAATGGATTTGATTGCACAAATCGTAAATATTTACAAAAATTTTAATTATGAAACACAGGTTCTGGTAGCTTCAGTCCGCCACCCGCTTCATTTCGTTGATGCCTGCATGATTGGCGCTGATATATGCACAATGCCTTTTAAAGTAATTGACCAGCTTGTAAAACATCCGCTGACAGATATCGGTCTGGATAAATTCTTAGCCGACTGGAAAAAATTAAGCAAATAATAAATAATTTTATAAATTTTATAATTGAATATGAAAAAAACAGCTTTTAATGAAATGCATAAAAAACACGGTGCGAAGCTTGTAGAGTTTGCAGGATTCGAAATGCCCGTTCAATATGAAGGCATAATTGCGGAACATAAAGCAGTGCGTGAATCAGTAGGTGTGTTCGACGTTTCCCATATGGGTGAAGTTGAAGTTCGCGGAAAAGACGCTTTTGCATACGTTCAGAAATTAACTACGAACGATATTACAGTTTTACATAAAGGTAAAGTTCAGTATTCTTCTATGTGTTACAGGGACGGCGGAATGGTTGATGACCTTCTTGTTTATCATTGCGGAGATTATTATCTGCTCGTTATTAATGCCGCTAATGTTGATAAGGATTTTAAATGGATGCAGGAAAATGTTTTCGGTGACGTTGTTCTTGATAATATTTCGGATAAAATTTCACAGCTTGCTATTCAGGGTCCGAATGCGGAGAAGGTTCTTCAAAAGCTTACAGATACTGATTTGAGCAAGATTGAATATTACAATTTTGAATTCGGAAAAATGGCAGGCGAAGATGTTATAATTTCACATACAGGTTACACGGGTGAAAAAGTTTGCTTTGAAATTTATTCTTCATCTGATATTGCAAAGTCGGAAGCTATGTGGAAAGCAATTTTTGATGCAGGAAAAGAATTTAATATTAAACCGATTGGACTTGGTGCACGCGATACATTGAGACTTGAATATGCTTTCAGGCTTTACGGAAATGATATGGATGAAAAAACAAATCCGCTCGAAGCAAGTCTGGGCTGGATTACAAAGCTCGATAAGGGCGATTTCATTGGTCGTGATGCTATTTTGAAAAGCAAAGAAGCCGGACTGAAGAGGAAGCTCGTTGGTTTTATAGTAGATGATAAAATGGTTGCAAGGCACGGACAGGAAGTTTATTCGGGAGATAAAAAAATCGGTTTTGTTGCAAGCGGTTCTCCTTCACCGATGCTCGGAAAAAATATCGGAACAGCTTCCGTTGAAACAGCATATGCTAAGATTGGAAATGAAATAGAAGTTGATGTAAGAGGGAAAAAGATAAAAGCGAAGATTGTCAAGACTCCGTTTCTTGTTTAAACAGGGAATTGATTTTATATATAATGGGTTGTGTAAAAAAGGGGAGCAGTTCCTCTTTTTTACTTTTTATTTAAAGAGAAATATTTTATATGCCTAAAGTAGAAATATATTTAGCGCAATCGTTAATAAAAGATGATATGACATTTAAAGATAAAAATGTCATCATCATTGATGTTCTGAGAGCTACATCAACTATGACGGTTGCATTGGCGAACGGAGCAAAAGAAATTATTCCTGCCGAGTCGGTTTCGACTGCGGCAAGAATAGCCCGCGGTTCGACAAATTCAATGCTTTGCGGAGAAAGAGGAAGTAAAATCATTGAAGGATTCGACCACGGGAATTCTCCGCTTGAATTTAAACCTGAAATAATAAACGGCAAATCGTTAATTTTCAGTACAACCAACGGAACATTGCCAATCGTCAAATCAAAGCTTGCGAAATCCTGTGTACTGGCGAGTTTCCTTAATTTGTCAAAAGTAATCGAGTATATTAAGAATCTGAAAGAAGATATAACTTTGGTTTGCTCGGGGAAATTAAATAATTTCTGTCTTGAAGATGCCGTATGCGCCGGTGTTATAATTAAAAAGTTACTGGAAGAAGATGGGAATATTGAAATTAATGACCCTGAATATGCCGCACTCGAACTCAGCAAATTGTTTGTTTTAAAAGGAAATAAAATTCTTCCGGAGAAGATTTTAGAACTTCTGAAAATTTCCGAACACGGAAAATATTTAAGCTCGGTCGGATTTAAAAAAGACCTCGAGTTTTGTTCAAAAGTTGATACATATCCTTTTATACCTATGTACATAAAGGGTGCGATTAGATTGAAAGAAAAAATTGAAGATGAAACGAATATAAAAGCACAGATGAAAAAGATAAAGTAGCTCTTTAAATTTGACTAAAAGAAATAAATGAACAAGCGTTACAAATCAAAACTTACCGAAGAAAGAAAAAATAAAAACGGTAATACCGGCAGAAAAAAAACTAAAGAAGAATTCAGTATTCCGGTCGATATTAAAAAACAATTTGCCGGATTTCTTCTGATTCTTTTCGGTATACTTTTATTATCCGCAATTATTTCTTATTCAGATAAAGACCAGGCTAACCTGAACAGGATAGATATCAGAAGCATCTTCCGCAGCGAAACATATACAAACAATCCGATGCAGAACTGGCTTGGCTTAGCCGGTGCATTTATTTCAAATTTTCTCATCAATGATGTTCTTGGTTATTTTACAGTAATTGTTTCACTGATAGTTATTTCATTCGGATGGATGATATTCAGAAGAAAACCAATGTATCGCTTCGTTACAATCAGTATTTATTCGGTTTTATTAATGATTTCTCTTGCGGCTTCATCGGGAGTATTGAGAATTTTTATCGGGAAAAATAATTTTCCTTCCAGGTTTAGCGGGGTAGTGGGAGATTTTCTCGGGAGTATAGTTTACCAGTTGCTCGGGAGTGTGGGTGCTTCGCTGTTCTTTTTGCTTTGCTTATCTGCAATCGTGGTTTTGATTATTGACGGAAATATCCTGAAATCTCTTGCAAGATTAAAGTTATTATATGAAAAGATAAAAGAAAATTTCAGGTCGGAAAAAAAGAAACTTGTAACTAAAGCTGAAGATAAGAAAAAAGAAAAAGCCGAAGAGACTGAAAAACAAATCAATCCCGAAGACGCGAAAATTCTTGAAGCTATAAAGAAAGAGCGCGAAAGAATTCAGAAATTAAAAAGCGGCAAGGATGAAGAAACCGAAGTCCTGATTAAGGAAACGGAAATTAACAGACCTAAAACAGATGCTCCTGTTGAAAAAATAACCGCACCAAAAGAAAAGAAAGAAAAAAAAGGTGTTGATTTAGATAAATTACTGGTTAAAGAAGAAAAGAAAGAGGACATCTCTGAAATAGATATTAATCCCGAGAATTCCAATGATACCGATGAAATGAAAAATTTACAGGAAGATGATTTTATTGAGGAGAAGCTTGAGGACTATATTTTGCCTACACTTGATTTACTTGATGAACCTACAAAAGAGGAATTCGAAGTTATCCCTGATGACGAGCTTTCCAGGAACGGAAGACTTCTGCAGGAAAAACTTCTAAAATTCGGAATTGAAATTGAGAAAGTATTTGCAACTCCCGGACCCGTTGTCACACTTTACGAATTAATCCCGGCACCTGAGGTAAAGCTGTCTAAAATAGAATCACTGCAGGATGATATTGCTCTTGCGATGAAAGCAAAAGGAATAAGAATGATAATTCCTATTCCCGGCAAAGGCACAGTGGGCGTTGAAATTCCGAACAGTAAAGCTCAGATAGTAAGAATCAAAAGCATCTTATCATCTCAGAAATTCACCGAGACTCATAAGAGAATGACAGTTGCATTCGGGAAAATGATTGATGGAGAGATATTTATTGATGACCTTTCAAAAATGCCGCACGTTCTGATAGCAGGCGCGACAGGTTCGGGAAAGTCAGTTGGAATAAATACTCTTATTGCAAGTCTTTTATATAAGCTTCACCCTTCGGATTTAAAGTTTGTTTTAATCGACCCGAAAAAAATTGAATTAAGCCTTTATAAAAAATTAAGAAATCATTTTATAGCAACTTCAACGGATATCAACGAAAGCATAGTTACGAGTCCTTCAAATGCAGTATCGATTTTGAAAAGTGTCGAGCTTGAAATGGAGCAAAGGTACGACAAGCTTGCAAATGCGGGCGTCAGAAATATAGATGCTTACAATCAAAAATATAAAGACGGGTTACTGAAAAATAACGAAGTTATAAGACACAAAAAAATGCCTTACATAGTTGTTATAATAGATGAGCTTGCAGATTTGATGATTACAGCTAAACGTGATATAGAAGACCCGATAACTCGTGTTGCTCAAATGGCGAGAGCAGTCGGAATTCATTTAATTGTTGCTACACAAAGACCATCCGTCGATGTTATTACGGGTGTTATTAAAGCGAACTTCCCTGTAAGGATAGCATATCAGGTCGCTTCGAAAATAGATTCGCGTACAATTCTGGATATGGGCGGGGCTGATGCGCTGTTGAGAAATGGTGATATGCTTTATATGTCTTCAAATTCTCCTAAGCCTATCAGGATACAGAATGCATATATTTCGACCGAAGAATGCGAACGATTAGTTGATTTTATTAGCAATCAGAAAGGATATTCAAAACCATATCTGCTTCCTTCACTCGTAGAGAAACGTTACAACGGAAACGGCGGTGGTGAAAGAGATGAAATGTTTGAAGATGCGGCGAGATTAATTATGAAACTTCAGCAATGCTCGACCTCTACGCTGCAAAGGCGCCTGAAACTTGGTTATGCGCGTGCAGCACGAATTGTTGACCAGATGGAAGCAGCCGGAATCGTTGGACCAAATCAGGGAGCGAAAGGAAGAGAAATACTTATCTCAGAAGAAGACCTCGAAATGATTTTAAGTGATTAAAGAAATTCCGTACTTTTATTATTTAAAAAAGATTTTTATTCAGCATTCAGCATTCATAATTCAGAATTTCTGCATATTCAATGTTTTGCGCTTTATTCTGCATTCAGCATTCAGCATTCATAATTCAGAATTTCTTCACTTACTTTTTAGTTATATTAACTTGATTTGATTACTTTTATGATAAATTTTAATAAGTTAGAATAAAAAATTCCTTGTCAATTTATCGGTAGCACATTCATTCTATTCAACCTATTTTTGTATAGAAAAAATTAAGAAATAAAAATTATGCTTACAGAACAAATTATGTATAACGCGCTACTGAAAAAAGATTCTTCTTTCGAGGGGATTTTTTTTGTAGCGGTTAAAACTACAGGAATCTTTTGCAGACCAACCTGCACTGCACGAAAACCAAAACGCGAAAACGTTGAATTCTTTCCAACATCGAGGGAAGCTATAATACACGGATACAGACCATGCAAGGTTTGCTCGCCACTGGAATTAATGGGAAAGACACCGAATGATATTATGAAACTTATAAAAGAAATAAACGAGAACACTTCTATGAAAATTAATGATTACGAACTTCGCAAACGAGGACTCGAACCAAATAAAATCCGCAGGTGGTTTAAGAAAAATCATAACATGACATTTCAATCATACCAGCGAATGATTAGATTAAACAGTGCTTTCAATAAAATTCAATCGGGAGAAAAAGTGACAAATGCTGCGTTCGATGCAGGTTATGAATCTTTAAGCGGATTTAATGATTCATTTAAATCAATAGTAGGTGAAGCTCCGACTAAGTCAAAATCAAAATCAGTAATTAATATTACAAGGCTTGAAACGCCCGTTGGTCCTATGTTTGCATGTGGTACGGAAAAAGGAATATGCCTTTTTGATTTCACTGACAGGAGGATGCTCGAAACGGAATTTAAGGAAATAACGAAGTATTTTGATGCTGTTATTTTACCGGGTGAGAATAAACATATTGCTTTACTAAAAAAAGAAATAGATGAATATTTTGAAGGAAAGCGGAAGAATTTTACTGTTCCGCTCGATGCACCCGGAACGGAGTTTCAAAAAAGCGTCTGGAATGTTTTAATGAAAATTCCATACGGACAAACTATTTCTTATAAAGATCAGGCGACGATTTTAAAGAAACCTGAAGCTGTCAGGGCAGTTGCAAATGCAAACGGGCATAACAGGATATCGATACTGATTCCCTGTCACCGGGTTATCGGTGAAGACGGTTCTCTGACGGGTTACGGCGGCGGACTCTGGCGCAAAAAATGGCTGCTGGATTTTGAGAAAAAGAATTTGTAGAGATTAATAATATGAGTATTAATTTTTGAGGTTACAACCCCGGAGAGTTGTAATCAGAGAACAATATTCATTCCCAATCGGGGATTGGGAATGAGGGTTAACGAGGAAAAAATAATCAGTGTAATCAAAGAAATCAGGGATTGGTTAGCGAAAAAATCCCGTTAAATACAAGCTGTACAGCAATTGCCAGAATAAAAAATCCCATTATCCTGTTAAGCACTCCGACACCCGTTTTCCCAAGAAGTTTAAAAAGAGGCATTGATAGTCTCAAAGATATAAAAGCAGATATTGCGATTAATAATATTCCAATGGAAGTACCCGAATAAAAAATTAAATGATTTTGATTTGTATAGGAAAGACCTATTACTACTCCGATAGCGCCCGGACCGCTGAGAAGCGGTAATGCCATGGGTGTGAAAGATATATCTTCCTTTGTTTCGACTTCAGTATTTTCTTCATGTGAAAGCTTATGATGTCCGGATACCATTTCCCATGCAGTATGAGCGACTATCAAACCTCCGGCAATTTTCAATACACCGAGCGAAATGCCGAAAAAGTCGAGAAGCAACTCTCCGATAAAGAAAAAAACGATAAGTATGAAAAATACATTTACAGATGTTTTTAAAGCCATTTTCTTCCTGTATTCATCCGTATTATCGGAAGTAAGTGAACAAAATACCGGAATTGCCCCGAGAGGGTTAATTACGGGGAAAAGAGAAGCAAAAGCAATACCGATAGTAATAAATATATTGTCCAAAATTAATTTGTTTGTTTAATAAACTATTTTGAAAAAATATTTTTTTATTTTTTAATTTTTTTATATGCGGATAATAAATCGTTCAAAAGCGACGAAGCACCAATCCTGAACAAATCAGGGTTCAGCCATTCGTTTCCAAGGATTTCTTTTACGAGCATAAAATATTCAATAGCTTCATTTGTTGTTCTTATTCCTCCCGCAGCTTTAATTCCGATTTTTATTCCGGTCATGGTATAATAATCTTTAATTGCATTACACATAACATACATTACCGGCAGTGTAGCTGCAGGTTTTATTTTACCGGTAGATGTTTTGATAAAATCAGCTCCGGCGGCAATTGCGATCAGGCTTGCTTTACGGACATTTTCAAGTGAACCCAGTTCGCCTGTTTCTAAAATCACTTTCAGTCTTGCAGGTTTTTTTGGTTTATTTGAAATGCAGATTTTTTTTACTTTTTTTATTTCATCATAGACGTAATTATAATTTCCCATTAAAAATTCGCCTCTTGATATTACCATATCAATTTCCTTTGCCCCTTCCTGAAGGCAATATTTCACATCCGCAAGTTTTAATTTCAGCGGAAATTGACCCGACGGGAAACCTGTGGCAACTGAAGCTACTTTAACATCGCTGCCTTTTACACCCTTTTTGGCAAATTTTATTAAATTAGGGTAAACGCATACAGCAGCACAATGAGGGAACCCCGCTTCCTCTGCCAGCGGATTAACTGCTTTTTGTCCCATTAGTATGACCTTTTCCTTCGTATCGCTACCTTCAAGTGTAGTAAGGTCGAGGAGAGATACTAAAATCTTAATTATGCCGATTTTTTCAGTATCTATAAGGCTTTTAGCGGGAATTGATGTTGATTTTTCATTGATGTGTTTTTCATCAATTTTAGTCTGATAACTGTTTAAAAAGTCTTTTATTCTGCTCATATTTTTGTTAACTTAGATATAAATATAACAAATAAATGCCACAATTAAAAGTATTTTATTAAAAAGAGCATTTAAAGATTATAGACTATTGTTTATTAATAAATTTTATTATATTACACAGAAGTTAGAATGTAAATAAATTGTAAGTTTTCTAATTCACTTTGTTATTTTGAATATTAGTGTTACTTTTAATTTAAATATTATTATTAATGTCTCCTGTTAATTAATTTTATTATAATGAAAACAAAATTTACTTTAACTTGTCTTGCTCTGTTAATATCGATGACTTCATACATCTCCTGTACAGGTGATGATTACATCGAATATGAAGGGGAAGTCGTAGTATTAAGAGATACTGTTTTAGTTAAGATTGATAGTGTTGTAAAGGAGAAGAGGAATATTACTCTGCTGAAACTTAAACTTGTAATCCAGTTAGCAGCATTCAAAGAAATAAATCACGCAAATAGTTTTGCTTCAGTTGCAAAAGAAAATTTAAAAACTGATGTTGATGTAAAACAAATTGGCGATATTTATTTAGTAACTGTCGGAAGTTTTTCTGACGGAATGAAGGCTGAAGATTACTTAATGTTCGTAAAAGCGCGGGGCTATGATAATGCGTTTATAAAAAATTTGGAATAGCTTATTATGTTTAGAAAAAATATATTTACTCTTTCAAAGGAATTAATATTGGATGGGGGTATTTATGCCTAAAAAAATACTATTTACATTTCTAATTATATCTTTTCTGGGATTACCACTGATATTTTTTGCTTGCTGTGCTGACGAACAATGTTCCGAAGAAGATACATATGGAAAAACTGTATTGCATAAAACAGATACAGTTTTTAAGAAAATACCCAAACTCACAAGAGGTCCGATGAGCGTGCAGATTGGCGCTTTTGCCAATGAAATCTACGCAGAAAAATTTACAAATTACGCAAGGACTAAACTGAATACAACAGTAAATATGAAACTTTCCAAAGAAGGTATCTACAGAATTACAATAGGTGAATATAATGAAATAAATGCTGCAAGAGAAATTTTAAAGTTCGTAAAGAGTTCCGGATATAACGACGCATTCATCAGGGATGAATACGGTGAAATTGAGCGATGAACCAGTTTTAAATTTATTATTTTTTGTTTGGGAGAGTATGATTAATGTAGAAAAAATAATTGACGGTAAGTTCATATCAACTCAATTAAAAGAAGAAATAAAAACCGGGGTACAAAAACTAAAAAAAGAAAAAGGTATTGTTCCCGGTCTCGCCTTTATCCTGGTCGGTGAAAACCCGGCATCTATATCTTACGTAAGAAGTAAAGGAAAAGCCTGCGAAGAATTAGGTTATCATTCGGTGACGGAAACGTATCCTTTCGATTTTTCAGAAAGTGAATTGTTAAAACAAATCATTAAATTTAACAGGGACTCTAAAATTCACGGAATACTTGTTCAACTTCCTCTGCCCGGTCATATTAATGAACAAAAAGTTATAGAATCAATTGATTTTCGAAAAGATGTCGATGGTTTTCATCCCCAAAACATAGGAAGAATGATAATCGGAAATAAATCTTTTATATCCTGCACACCGTACGGTATAGTTGAATTATTAAAGAGGAGCAGAATAGAAACCAACGGAAAAAACGTCGTAGTGATTGGCAGAAGCAACATTGTTGGTAAACCTGTTGCAAATTTATTTTTGAAAAAATCCTTAAATTCTACGGTAACTGTTTGCCACAGTGCAACCAAAGATATAAAATACTTCACGAGCAACGCCGATATAATTATTGTTGCTATGGGAAAACCAAAGTTCCTGAAGGCAGAAATGATAAAAGAAGGCTGTGTAATTATAGATGTTGGTATAAACAGAATTCCGGACCCAAATACAAAATCAGGTCACAGGCTTGTAGGTGACGTGGATTTTGACGAATGCTATGAAAAATGTTTTAAAATTACACCAGTTCCGGGAGGAGTCGGTCCTATGACAATTGCCATGCTTATGAAAAACACACTCGATTCTGCAACGGGAGCTATATATGACGGGCAATAAAAAGTATTCAGAGCTGACAATTATATTTGATAATAAAAATTACGAACAAATCTGCAACACATTATACCTGTTTAATGTAAAAAATATTCTCGAAGAAAATTCCACTTTTAAAATTTATTTTTCGGAACAAGAATCCAATAAAATATTAAAAATAAAAACATCTCTTTTATCCGGTTCGGTTCTTAAATCTAAAAATATATCGGTCAAGCAATTTGCAGATAAAGACTGGACAAAGGAGTGGAAGAATACAATTCAGCCGGTTTTTGTTCAGGATAAAATAATTATTTATCCTTCCTGGAAACGTAAAGAAGTAAAAAAATATAAAGACAGAATATTAATTGAACTTGATCCTAAAATGTCATTCGGAACCGGGCATAATGAAACAACAATACTGGTTATTTCTATGATGTGTGATTACTTAACCCGCGAAGATAAACGAATGCTTGATTATGGCTCCGGTACAGGAATGCTTTCCATAGCCGGTATTAAACTTGGCTTAAAAGAAGCTGTTGCAATCGATACGGATGAAGATTCAATCAGAGATTCCGGAGAATATATACGAAGAAACGGATTGAAAAATAAAATTAAAATTTACAAAAAAAACATCTCGGAAATAAAAGAATCTGAATTCGATGTAATTTGTGCAAATATAATTTTGAGCGTAATTTCAGATAATATTAATTTTATATTTCAAAAAACCAAACCATCAGGAAAAATATTTTTATCGGGAATTCTTAAGACCGAAGAAAATAAAATAAAAAAAGTTTTACAAAAAAACTCTTTTAAAATATCGGATATAAAGAATAGTGCGGAATGGATTGGTATTTATGCAAAAAAAAATGAATCATGAAAAATATTTTTAATATAAATGATTTATCATTTGGTAACGAAGAAATATTCGAAAATTTATTCGATGACAAAGAGATTCGGATCGAAAGAATAATATCGACAGGTCAGAAGACGCCTGAAGGAAATTGGCTTTGTGAGGAAGAAAACGAATGGGTATTACTATTACAGGGAAATTCGATCATATCATTTGAGAGCGACGAAAAATTTGAAATGAAACAAGGAGATTATTTATTTATTCCTTCCGGTAAAAGGCACAGAGTAGAGTTTACAAGTGTGAATCCCCATTGCATATGGCTCGCTATACATTCAAAAATATAAAATAATTAAATAATAAATAATATTTATGGAAAATGTCATTCCATCTGAATTCAGGGAAAAAGAATACAGGGCCCGAAGATTTCAAAACTGGATTACGATAGGTTTTCTTTATTCCCTGTTTTATATGACGAGGTACAATTTTTCTGCTAATGCTCCTACTCTGCAAGCAGTTTTCGGATGGACGAAAGCGGATTTAGGATTATTTGAAACACTTCTGCCGTTAGTCTATGGACTGGCTGTGGTTATTAACGGACCTCTTGCTGATAAAATCGGAGGGAAAAAATCTTTTTTGTTCGGAGCGATAGGTGTTATTATAATGAATTTTCTTTTCGGACTATCGGCTTTGCTTATTACCACTCCTTCTCTCTGGAACGGAAAGGATTTAATTTCAGAACCTGTATTAATGTTCGGATTTACCAAGCAATCATTACTCTGGACTCTTGCCATCATTTGGTCAGTTAACGGATATTTTCAGGCATTTGGTGCATTATCAATCGTGAAGATAAATGCACAATGGTTTCATATCAGGGAACGCGGAACTTTCGCTGCAATATTCGGTGTACTGATTCGTTTTGGATTAATATTATCTTTTTCAATTACACCGTTAATTGCCAAATATATTAGCTGGCAGTGGGCTTTCTGGATACCGGCTATGTTTGTAACGTTACTATTCTTTTTAACATTAATTTTCGTTAAGGATACTCCGCAACAAGCCGGTTTTGGTGAACTTGATACAGGCGATTCAACTGAAGATATGAGTGTGAAAGTAAAAATGAGCGAGGTTCTTAAAAAAGTATTTGCAAGCAAAATAATGTGGATGATAGGTCTGGGTTCAATGATGATAGGTTTTGTAAGAAGAAGTGTTGTAGATGCCTGGTTTCCTGTATATTTTAAAGATGTTTACGGAATTACAGGAANNGTTCCATATCAGCTCGCGGCGTGGGGAATTGCTGTTCTTGGTATAATAGGCGGATTTGTTTTTGGTATAATGTCTGACAGAGTATATAAAGGACGAAGGGCTCCTGTAATATTTTATTGTTTTATAGGAATGGTACTGATACTGTTCCTGTTTTATTTATCCGATTCATTAAAGCTGGGTCCAGTAATTGCGGCTTTAATGCTTGTAATGTTATCATTTTTTGTAAATGGTGCACATGGTATGATTGGTGGTGCGGCATCAATGGATTTCGGAGGAAGAAAAGCGGCTGCAACTGCCGCAGGATTAATTGATGGATTTCAATATCTCGCGGGAGCATTTGTCGGGCAGGCTGTGGGTTATATCACATCTAATTTAGGCTGGCAGGTCTGGAAATTATGGCCAATTCCATTTGCTCTGATTGGTGCAGTCGTTATGTTGTTTCTCTGGAATGCAATGCCGAAAGGGAAAGCGTCACATTAAATATTGAATTTTGAATGTTTAAAAACCATAGAATTTTGAATTTTTAATGTTAATTGCTGAATAGAGCAAAGAATTTTGAATTTTTAATGTTGAATACCCAATACTAAACTGAAGCCTTTTAACACGGGGAATACCCGGTGGATGGAGAAGAGATATTTTGAATATTAAGAGCTAAAAAACGCGATACGTTTTAAACATAAATGTTGAAGGATTCTCCATTACAATAAAATGTCGTTGCTATTGAAAAAACAATGAAATATGTTATTTTTTTAACATAAAAAAGAAAAATTGGTACAAGGATTTTGCTATTTAGTTTTGTGTAATTAAATAATATATTTAAGGTCAATAAAATATAATTTAAACTTGAAAAGATACATTTTTTTATTAATTTTTGCAATTTATTCGATATTTAGTTTAAGTTTGAATGCCCAGAATGATAAAGTTAAAACGGGTTTCGAACAAATCACGAGTCAGCAGGGAGGATATTACAATTTCAGTGACAAAGATAAAGTCAATATTGAAGTCAGTGTCTGGGGCTATGTAAAGTTTCCCGGTAAGTATTTAATACCTCAGAATTCAACATTTGTTGATTTAGTTTCTTACTCAGGGGGTCCATCAGTCGAAGCTAATCTGGAAGATATAAGATTATTCAGACCAAAAAATGATACGCTTAATTTAACTCAGGATGAACTTATAAAACTTAATTACAACGACTTATTCTGGGATAAAGATATAAAAAAATATTCGAAAAGGAACATAAAATTAGTGCCCGGGGATGTTATAATATTTACAGGCGGACCAAGATATTATTTTAGAGATAATCTAACTCTAATTTTATCAGTAGCTACAACACTGGTATCTATTGCAGTTTTAATGGTTACCATCTTTAGAAAATAAATATTTAGTTGAATTATTTTATATTTGAACAAATAAAAAGAAAAGATCTTTGAATCAAACATCAATAGAACAAGGAAGCGAAAAAAATACTTCCAATAATATTAATACTTTTTCACAGCATCCATCCAACAATTTAAAGGAGTATGTGAACATATTACGTACAAACATATTACCTATAATACTTATTTTTATTTCAAGTATCATAGTCACTGTTCTGTATGTAATGAATGCAATAGATGTTTATAAGACTACAACATCATTAAAAATAGTAAAACCGCAAGGGAATATATTAACGACCCAAATAATGCCGGAGTTTCAGGACTGGCAAGGTGACCGGTACATTTCTAACGAAATCGAAATTTTGAAAAGTTATAATATAAGAGAAAAAGTAGCGAATGCATTATTAGATAGTTTTAAGGTCAATCCTGACATATCAAAATATTACTATATTGTTAACAAAAATCCTGAAGTCAAAGCTGCAACAATATCTGCACCTTCACTGACGAGAATCCTCGGAAGNNAGCACAAAAAAGAGGTCTTGATATAGCTGAAATTGAAGTCCAAAGCCCATCAAACTACGAGGCTAAATTAATTGCAAATGAGTATGCTCACGTATATTTGATGTACAGTGTAGATTTTGCAAGACGTGAACTTACTAATTTGAAAAATTTTTTAGAGGAAGAAAAAAGCAAAAAATCGGTAGATTTAAATAACTCGGAAACAGCGATTCAGGATTACCAGCAAAAGGGAGGTATATTATTTCTCGACGACCAAGCAAAAAAATTAGTTGACCAGATTTCAACATTCGAAGCCGACAAAAATTCTGCCGAAGTAGATTTAGCTACAAAGCAAAGAGCTTATGAAGAATTGAAAACCGAATTACAAAAGATTGATAATAGTCTGCCGGATTATATCGAAGGGCAAATCAATAGTCCTTTTTTCGTGGAACTGCAAAAAAAGATCGCTGAATTAGAAACACAAAAAAGTCTCGATTTATCGATCCCGAGTGATGAGAATTTGAAAAAGAAGGTTAGTTCCGAATATGACAGGAAACTCGAACCATTAAAAAAAGAATATGAAGACAGATTAAAAGTCTTTAAAAGCGGAATTCTTGCAAATAACCCGGAAGAGAAATCCCGATTATCTTATTCTTTTTTAGAGACTAATATTGATGTTCAATCGAAGAAAGCAAAGTTAAATTCATTAAATAAACTTCTTGCAAAATACGAAGGTGAATTTGCAAAATTACCTGCACAAAGTATTGAGCTTGCCCGTCTCGAGAGAGCGAGAAAATCGAATGAAAAACTTTATCTTACTTTAGAGGAAAAATACCAGGAAGCTTTAGTAAACGAAAGATCTCAATTGGGAAATGTCAATATTATCGATGCCGCAGTACTTCCGACCGTACCTTCAAAACCTAACAGACAATTAATAATAATAATGGGGGCTATATTAGGATTAGCATTGGGTGTCGGATTTGCTTTTCTAAGGAATTATTTAGACAGGTCTATAAAAAACCCTGAGGAAATTGAGAGCAAAGGTATTTCGGTACTTTCATGGGTGCCTTCAATAGTAGAATTGAAAGAACTTGGTTCATCCCAACTTGAATTTATTGTTGCCAATAAACCTAACGCTACTGCCTCGGAATCATTTAAGGCATTAAGAACGAGAGTAATGTATTCAAAAATAGGATCCGAGTTAAAAAGTATTTTGGTAACCAGTTCTGTCCCATCAGAAGGTAAAACAACTGTTGCTTTAAATCTTGCAGGAAGTTTTGCCCAGGCTGATAAAAAAGTTCTGTTGTTAGATTGCGATTTAAGAAAACCCAGGATTCACTCTATATTCGAAACCGAAAGATTCCCGGGTCTGAGCGATTATTTATTCTCGAATGTTACATTAGATGGTATTATAAGATCAACAAAACTAAAAAATTTAGACTATATAACCAGCGGAACGATTCCACCTAATCCATCTGAACTTTTAGGTTCGCAGCAGATGTATGATTTTTTACAAATGCTGAAGACGAAATACGATATGTTAATAATGGATTCACCTCCATTTATTTCCGTAACGGACGCTGAAATCTTATCAAGAATTTCTGACGGAACAATACTCGTTGTTCAAGCGAATAAGACACCTATGGAAGCATTTTTGAAAACTTATGATAGAATTATTAATATAGACCCGCATAAATTCCTCGGTTCACTTTTGAATAATTTCAGTCTGAAGAGTGCATATGGATACTATTATAATTATTATTATTATTATTCAAGACCGGAGAATGTTGATAAAAGAAGAATTAAACAAGTAAAAAATTCTTAATTTATAGAAATTGAATTATAGACTATTTGTAAGGAAAAACACTCAACTTGCCCGATGTCCGAATTGCGGTAAAATTGCATCATTAAGAAGAAGCCGGACGAGGAATTTGTTCGAGAAGTTTTTTAAAAGATTAAAATTCAGTCCATATTTCTGTCAATCGTGCGGATGGCGGGGAAAGATATTTTCATATAGGTTCGGGAAAAATTTTTTACAGTTGTTGCTTATATATATATTGTTAATGATAGCTTCGGCTTATATAGTTCAAAAATTTTTGAGAAGTTATTTTGATTGATTTTTTGTCGTAAAACAAATAATTGAATATTTTGGATAACGGAAAAAATTGGTTTGTTATACAGACAAAACCACGTAACGAGAAAAAGGTACATGAGCAAATTAGTCAAAAAAATATTGATGTATTTTTACCATTAATTCAGACTATACGAATATGGTCAGACAGGAAGAAAAAGATTTTTGTTCCTCTTTTTCCCGGGTATATATTCGTTTTAGGAAATGAAACTGAAAGACAGAGGGCAATATCACAGACGTATGGTGCAATAAAATATGTTATGTATCAAAAACGACCGGCAATTGTATCACCAAAAGAAATAGAAAACATTAAATTATCATTACAGGCGCCGGAAAAAATAAAAATTGAAGATAAACAAATTATTCAGGGTGATTTAGTGGAAATTACATCCGGTCTGTTTAAAGGATTGACCGGGTATATTCTGGAGATCAGGGGAAACTATAAAATCATAGTTAATATTCTTGAGCTCAATACTACTTTTAGTGTTCAGCTAAGCAGTTCAGAAGTCAAACTTGTAAAGAGTGTTGGGGTTTGATTAGTAGATCAAATGCTTTTTTTACCACTAAGGACACGATGTAGCAAGCTAAAAACAAAAAAGAACAATTAAGAGCATTACACGAAGTTCATAAAGATAAACGAAAAAAAACATTTTTTAACGTTAAGAAAAAAGAACATTTAATTAGTAAATATATTTTGAAATAAAAAGATATTTAATAGTTTGCTATAAAAACAAACTTTTTTAATGTAGTAGCACGGAAGAGTGGTTTTTTGAATGTTAAAAGCAGGTTAATAATTCTGAATTTTGAATGTTGTCCCGACAAGTCGGGATGCAAAGAACGCAAATGCTGAATAAAACGAAGAATTTTGAATTATAAATGTGAAATCTGAATAATAAAAATATTTATCAATAATAAATTTCTGAATATGCTTAGAGAAAAAATCAAAACAAATAAATTTGCAGTAGGTATAATCGGTTTGGGATATGTCGGTTTACCATTGGCGCTTGAATTTTCAAAAAATTCTATCAAAGTAATTGGATTCGATTTAGATAAAAACAAAGTCGATTTCATAAATAAAAAAAAGAAAAGTTATATAAAACACATTTCTTCCGAAAGAATTTTTGCTGAAGTATCAAAAGGCACTTTTTCTGCTACAAGCGATTTTTCAAAATTAAAAATTGTTGACGCTATAATAATTTGTGTTCCGACACCTTTAAATGTGAACAGAGAACCGGACTTGAGTTATGTTATAAACTCTACTGTTATTATTTCAAAGTATCTGAGAAAAGGACATTTTGTTTCTCTCGAAAGCACAACGTATCCCGGAACTACTGATGAAGATATTTTAAGCACTCTTGAGAGCACCGGCCTAAAAGTCGGGAAAGATTTTTTCTTGTGTTTCTCTCCTGAAAGGGAAGACCCAAACAATCCAAACTATAGTACAGCAACAATTCCAAAGGTCATTGGGGGCGTAACTTCTAAATGTACTGAGCTTGGAGTTATGATATATTCAAAAGTTATAAATAATGTTGTACCTGTTTCCAGTTCAAGAGCAGCAGAGGCGACTAAACTTCTCGAAAATATTTACAGGTCTATTAACATTGCCCTGGTTAATGAATTAAAAGTTGTTTTTGATATAATGGGAATAGATATCTGGGAAGTTATAGATGCGGCATCAACGAAACCTTTCGGTTTCACTCCGTTCTATCCCGGTCCCGGGTTAGGCGGACATTGTATACCGATTGACCCGTTTTATTTAACCTGGAAAGCCCGTGAATTTGAAGTTGCCACAAAGTTTATTGAACTTGCGGGGGAAATAAATACATCGATGCCTTATTATGTAATCGGAAAAGTTTTACATGCTTTAAACCAGAATTTTAAACATATTAACGGTTCAAAAATACTAATTCTTGGACTGGCATATAAAAGGGATATAGACGATATACGCGAATCCCCGTCTCTTAAATTAATTGAATTGCTTCAGGATCAGGGAGCTTATGTGGATTATAATGATGAGTATGTAACATCCATTCCAAAAATAAGAAAATACAGATTCAATAAAAAATCTGTAAAAATTAATACTAAAAATTTATCAAAATATGATCTTGTATTATTATCTACAGATCATACTTATTACGATTATGGCTTTATATTAAAAAATTCAAAGATTATTGTTGATACGAGAAATGCATTCGGTAAATATAAAAGCAAAAAGATATATAAAGCTTAATAAATAATTTTATATTTAATACAAAGACTTTGCGAATTGTTAATAATATAAAATATATATTTCAAAATTTAATACAAAGACTTTGCGAATTGTTAATAATATAAAATATATATTTCAAAAATTATAATAGTTTTTTTCTATTTTTAAAGAAAAAATCTGTTTAAAAATTAGTAATTGATATATTAATAGCTATAAATTAATGGCTCATTCTTTTTTACGCTGTCGATGTGAGTTAATAAGCGGAGCTATATTCAAATTGTAAATCAAGCAAATTATCTTAAAATGAAAAAAATAGCATTAATTACAGGTATTACGGGACAGGATGGAAGTTATTTATCTGAACTGCTGATAAACAAAGGTTATGAAGTTCACGGGATAATCAGGAGGAGCAGTTCATTTAATACCGGAAGGATTGACCATCTTTATAATGATAAAAAAATATTAGATAAAAAATTGTTTCTACATTATGGTGACGTGACTGATACTAGTAATTTAAATCGTTTACTGGAAAAAACAAAACCGCACGAAATTTATAATTTAGCAGCACAAAGCCATGTGAAAGTTTCTTTCGAAATTCCCGAATATACCGCAGAAGTGGATGCTATCGGGACATTAAGATTTCTTGATGCCATACGGGAAACAGGCTTACAAACGAAATTTTACCAGGCTTCCACGAGCGAACTTTTCGGAAGAGCGGTTGAATTTCCTCAAAATGAAAAAACTCCTTTCTATCCGAGAAGTCCTTATGGAGTTGCGAAAATTTATGGCTACTGGATAGTAATAAATTATCGTGAAGCTTATGGGCTTTATGCCTGTAATGGAATTTTATTTAATCATGAATCCCCAAGACGCGGGGAAACATTTGTAACAAGAAAAATTACAAGAGCTGTGTCAAGAATTACTTGTGGTTTTCAAAAGAAATTATATCTAGGAAATCTCAACGCAAAGAGAGATTGGGGATTCGCACCCGAATATTGTGAAGGCATGTGGTCAATGCTACAGCAGCAGAAGCCCGATGATTTCGTGCTTGCAACGGGTGAAACTCATACAGTAAGGGAATTTACTGAACTGGCATTTAATGAGCTTGGAGTTGAATTGGACTGGAAAGGAAAAAACGAAAACGAAAAAGGTATTGTCAATAAAATAAATGACTCTTTCGAAAATATCATCCATAAAAATATTAAAGTCGGTGATACAATCGTCGAAGTTGATAAAACTTATTATAGACCTACAGAAGTGGATATATTGATAGGTGATGCATCAAAAGCAAAAAAAATTCTTGGCTGGAAATCCAAAACAATGTTTCCGGAACTCGTAAAATTAATGGTAAAAGCTGATTACGAAAAAGTTCTGAAGCGAGGGTATTGATTTTAGTAATTAGAGGTTACTGATTGGTAATTTGCAAAGGGCTTTGGAAAGAAGAAAATTAAAAATAAACTAAAATAAAAATAAATGTATTCAAAATTAAAACTTGCAATCATAGGCTGTGGTAAATGGGGAAAGAACCACGTTAAAACATCTTATAAATTATTAGGCGATAATTTAAAAATAATTTATGATATTGATAAAAATAATTTCGAGAACGCAAAAGTTATTTCTGATAAATTTAATTTTACTTCCGATTTTAATGATATTTTGACATCAAAAGAAATTAATTCTGTAATTATAGCCACTCCGGCTAACACTCATTTCGAAATTGCAAAAAAATGTTTATTGCATAATAAACATGTGCTTGTTGAAAAGCCTATTACACTGATATCGAATGAAGCAAAAGAGTTAGTAAAAATTGCAAATGATAATAACCTCATATTAATGGTAGGTCACGTATTATTGTACCATCCCGCGATACTGGAAATGAAAAATAACATTGATAACGGAAAAATCGGCAAATTGCAATATATTTACAGTAACAGATTAAATTTAGGAACTATACGCTCCGAAGAAAACATATTATGGAGTTTTGCTCCACATGATATATCTTTGATGCAATTTTTTACAAATAGTCAACCTATAGAAGTGAGTGCAAGGGGAGCCGCTTATGTTCAGCCTCATATAGAGGATACTACGTTAACATATCTTGTTTATCCCAACAATGTAAGAGCTCATATTTATGTCAGCTGGCTCCATCCGTTTAAAGAACACCGTCTTGTTGTGATTGGAGATAAAGGTATGCTTGTTTTTGATGATGTAGTGAAAACCGAAAAGCTGAAGTTTTACAAAAAAGGATTTAGCAGAAAAAATGGTGCTATTGAAAAATTTGATTCCGATTACATTGCATTAAAATATGAAGAAAAACAGCCTCTGGAAGAAGAACAATTACATTTTTTTGAATGTATTACAAATAATAAAACTCCCCGAACGGATGGAGTTCATGCTACCTCGGTTTTGGAAATACTCGAATCTGCTCAGGAAAAAATAAAAACTAATCGATAATTAAATTAAAAATAAAAATGGAAAATTTTTACGTTAATGAACATGCTGTTGTAGATGAAGGCGTGGAGATAGGAGAAGGAACAAAAATCTGGCATTTTTCTCATATACAATCAGGTGCTAAAATCGGAAAGAAATGTGTTCTCGGACAAAATGTAAACGTAGGAAACAATGTTAGAATAGGAAATTTTGTAAAAATACAAAATAATGTTTCCGTTTATGAGGGAGTCGAATTGGAAGATTATGTCTTTTGCGGTCCTTCCATGGTTTTTACAAATATAATAAATCCGAGAAGCAAATATCCCCAGGTGGGAGCTCAATATTATTTAAAAACCTTAGTAAAAGAAGGTGCATCACTCGGTGCGAACAGTACAATAGTTTGCGGGCATACAATTGGAAGATTTGCTTTTGTCGGGGCAGGTTCTGTCGTGACTAAAAATGTTCCTGATTTTGCACTTGTCGTAGGAAATCCTGCACGTATTATCGGGTGGTTCAGTGAAGCGGGGAAAAGGCTTGCTTTCGATGAAAACGGTTTTGCGTATTGTGAAAAATCGAATAAGAAATATAAATTGGCTGAGAACATTGTTACTGAAATATAGACCACGGATAACACTGAATATTCGGATGATCACGGATATATGAAATATTAAATAAGAGCGCACGAAAAAAATAAGAGCTATAGACCACGGATAACACTGAATATACAGATGACCACGGATATTTGAAATATAAAATAAGAAGTTACGAATGAAATAAGATCTATAGAACACTGATAACACAGATAAAAACGGATTATCACTGAATATTAATATGTTGTACGAAGAAATAACAGAAAAAATAATAAAAGCGTTTTACATCGTTTACAATAAATTAGGATATGGTTTCCTTGAAAAAGTTTATGAAAATTCTATGTTAATTGAGTTGAGGAAATACAATTTAAATGTCGATAGTCAAAAAAATATAAAAGTTTATTATGATAATGAATTAGTAGGTGATTATTTTGCTGATTTATTAGTTGAAGATAAAATTATTGTTGAACTTAAAACTTCAATTTCTCTTTCACAGGAAAACGAATTTCAACTTATCAATTATTTAAAATCAACTGATAAAGAAGTTGGCTTGTTACTAAATTTCGGTAAAAAACCCGAATTTAAAAGAAAAATTTTTACAAATGACCAAAAATTAATCCGTGAAGATTTATAATATCTGTGTTATCCGTGTTCTATTATTATTAAACATTCAAAATTCAAAATTTAAAATTACAATAAAATGAAAGTACCTTTACTTGATTTAAAAGCTCAGTATCAAACGATTAAGAAAGAATTGGATGAAGCATTAATAAAAACTGCTGAATCTCAGTATTTTATTCTCGGACCTGAAGTAGAGAAATTGGAAAAAGCTATGTGCGAATATCTCGGCTGTAAATATGCAATCGGTGTCTCTTCAGGAACAGATGCTTTATTGGTTGCTTTGATGGCAATCGATATTAAACCAGGTGATGAAATAATTGTTCCTACTTACTCATTTTTTGCTACCGCAGGTGTTGTATCAAGATTAAATGCTGTCCCCGTTTTCGCTGATATAGACCCCGTTACATACAATATCAATCCCACGGATATAGAAAAGAAAATTACGGATAAAACAAAAGCAATAATTCCTGTTCATCTTTATGGACAATCTGCGGAAATGGATGAAATAAATGCTATAGCGCAAAAGTACCATCTGAAGGTAATTGAGGATGGTGCGCAGGCTATCGGTGTTCAATATAAAAACGGGATTAACGTAGGAAATCTTGGTGATATCGGATGTTTTTCTTTTTTCCCGAGCAAAAATCTCGGTTGTTTTGGAGATGGTGGTCTTGTTACAACCAATAATGATGAACTCGGAGCTAAACTACGAATACTCAGGGTTCATGGCGGTAAACCAAAATATTATCACAAGATTATCGGAGGAAATTTCAGGCTCGATGCTATTCAGGCTGCGATATTAAATGTGAAATTGCCTTACCTCGATTCCTGGTCGGAAAAAAGAAGAGTAAATGCAAACCATTATTTAAAATTATTCATTAGTTCGGGTTTAGCAACGGAGCCGGGAAAAATTGAATTTTCGGAAAAAGATAAAGTGTTATTGCCAAAAGCAGTTTACAGTGATTCAAAATTAAAAAATTATCACATTTATAACCAATTCGTAATAAGAGTTCAGAAAAGAGACGAGTTCAGGAAATACTTATCCGACAATGGTATCAGTACCGAAATTTATTATCCCGTGCCTTTCCATAAACAGGAATGTTTTGCAAAACTTGCACTGAATTATTCTGAATCTGCATTTATAAATTCAGAAAATGCAGCTAATCAATCTATAGCTTTACCAATTTATCCTGAGTTAGCGGTTGAACAAATTGAGTATGTTCATAGTAAAATTTCCGAATTCCATAGCTAATATTTATAGATGCAGTTTATTATAAAACCGGGTAAGACCCCGAGTCTCAGCATAAAAGAAATATTTCATTTCCGTGAATTATTTTATTTCTTTGTTTGGAGGGATGTCAAAGTCAGGTATAAGCAAACATTACTTGGAACTGCGTGGGCGGTTTTTCGTCCAGTTATATCGACAATTATTTTTACATTTATTTTTAATAGACTGGCAGGATTTGATTCTTCCGGGATTCCATACACGCTTTTTGTTTTATCAGGGGTGATTATCTGGAATTTTATTTCTGAAGGTATTAGCTCATCTACTCAGAGCCTTATTACAAATTCAAGTTTAGTTTCAAAGATATATTTTCCAAGGATAATATTACCTATATCATCAGTATTAAAAGGCTTTGTGGATTTGGGAGTCGCAATTGTTATATTTATAATTTTATCTATATACTATCAATTTATTCCTAAAATTACGCTATTATTATTTCCTNNCAATCTTTTGGGGATTCATTGCAACTGCAAGCATAGGAACATTATTTTCGGCATTTAGTGTAAAATACAGAGATATAGCACAAATATTACCATTTTTCATACAACTGATGGCTTGGATTTCTCCAGTCGGTTATTCAGCAGATAAAATCCCCGCCAAATATGCTTATATTTACTGGCTTAATCCGATAGCGGGTGTAATAGAATTATCAAGATACTCCTTGACCGGAAACGGGTTTCTTCCGATAAATCTTTTAGCCGTTTCCATATTCATCACATTATTAATCATATTTATTTCTCTCATATATTTCAAAAAACTTGAAAATCAATTTGCGGATTTAATTTGAGCAATATAATTGAGATAGAAAATATTTCTAAAAAATACCGTATAGGAGAAAATTTTTCCGGATTCGGATTTGGAGTTAGAACTTTCAGAGACTTATTTAATTATAAAATAAAAAGAATAGTTTCGAAACAAAAAAACGAAAAAAAAGAAGTGTGGGCTTTAAAAAATATTTCTTTTAATGTAGATGAAGGGGAGGTAGTTGGTATAATAGGAAGAAATGGAGCAGGCAAAAGTACGTTATTAAAAATCTTATCCAGGATAACTAATCCTACTGAAGGAATAGCAAAAGTAAAAGGCGGAGTTGCTTCTTTATTGGAAGTAGGGACAGGATTTAACCCTGAACTTACCGGCAGAGAAAATATCTACCTTAACGGTTCCATACTCGGGATGAAAAAAAAGGAGATAGATGTTAAATTTGACGAGATAGTTTCGTTTGCAGAAGTCGAGAAATTCATCGATACACCNNTTCCTGGAGCCGGAGATCCTGTTCATCGACGAGGTGCTGGCCGTCGGCGACGCGCAGTTCCAGAAAAAATGCCTCGGGAAAATGGACGATGTAAGCAAATCGGGCAGAACGATTTTATTTGTCAGCCATAACATGGGCGCTGTGGAACAATTGTGTTCAAGAGTTATTGTCTTAAGGCAAGGCAAAAAAATATTTGATGGGAACACAAAAGAAGGAATTAATATTTATTTAAGAAAAGATGCAAGAGTTGCATCTACAGGTAATGTAAATATAATTGATTATCCTGACAGGGATTCTTTAGATAATATTGCAAGATTTTCGCGAATAACTTTAAAAGATTCAAATGGAAATATTACGAATGAATTCAAGATGGGTGAAAGCATGATGATCGAGCTTGAGGTAATTTTTTACGAAGAAGTTAATAGGCCAATTTTTGATATAGTAATAACAAATTCAGTTGGTCAGTATTTAAGTCTTTTACGCTCACAGTGGGAAGGGTTTGAAATTAAAAACTGCAAAGGCATTGTTTGTGTTACTGCGACAATTCCAAAAATATTATTAACCCCCGGAACTTATTGTATTAGTGTTGAGGTAATCCGAAATATAAATGAAGGTTGTTGTCTCGATATGGTTCATTTACCAATTAGTTTCAATATTATTAACAATGACATTACTGGGCATGGGTCTTACATCAACTTTGCTAACAATGGCACGTATGTAGTTCATATAAAAAGCGAATGGAAATAATATCTTAATGCATAAACAAGATTATATAGTAGTAAATAATAATTATACTTATAATAAACTTTCGAAACAATTATTATCCGGGAATAAAATTATAACAACTAATATTACTTTATCCAGGCAGTTAAAAGTTATGGGCGAAGAGCATATTAATTTGTGGAGATATTTAACAGACGATATCATTCAAAAGTCTGAAATTCTTACTATTGAAAATATAAATAAACTTAATTCTTTTGATACATCTGAAATAAATTACGAAGGAGTCTCTGTATTTGAAATTACAAAAATATTTTTAAGATATTTTTATAAAGCTTATTTCCATACAATATTCGCTCTTGAAAAATTTTTATTTGAAGAAACTGTCGGAAAAATTTATATTAACGCTATAAAAGGGGTTCCATTAAATGTTAGTAATTTTGACTCATCCAATTTATTAGACAGTCTATCAGAGTTTTATTTTAGAAATAATAGGATTGATATTAATTATTACAAAACTAACAATTCTAATTATTTTACTAATTTTTATCCAAAATCATTAGAAAAAAACTATTCTGAATTTGATTTTAATGAAGCAAACCGGGAAAAGAAAACTAAAACTCTTTTTCTACTTTCGGAAAATTTCGAATGGGATTTTGATGTAATAAGACATTTTAAAAAAAGCGTAAATATGAACAGTATCGTTGTCTGGAGAATTCCGTTTTTAGAAAAATCTACTAATAAAAATAAACATCCTTTAGTATTTCATCATTTTGAATATTTAGATGATGATATAATAGATTATTATGATAAAATTGATAATATCAAAAATATATTTTTGAATGAATTTATTTTCTCGCTATTTGGAAAATACAAATATTATGATTGCCTTAATTTTCAATTTGTAGATTTTTTTGATAAAATTAAGAAAATCATTTTAGATTTAAAAACTTTTGATAGAATTGTAAATTTCGTTCATCCTCAAAAAATTTATTTCTCAAACAGCTGGGATATGTCTGTCAGGTGTATGATAAAAAGAGCTATGGACCTGGGCTGTGAGACTTATGTATCAATTCATGGAGGAGTTGTTGATAATTCCGGTTATACAACAAGAACTCTTAACGTTGATAATTATTTAGTTTGGGGAAAAGATAATTATGAAGGCCTGTTAATAGCAGGACAGAAACCTGATACAATTAAAATGGTAGGTTCGATGCAAATGGATTTTTGGAAGAATAAATTAGACGAATATAAAATCACGCGTTCTACGTATAATGATACCGAATACAGCGGTTATTTTAATTTTGATTCTTCAAATATAATTGCAAACGATAAATTTACAGTTATTTTTTTTACATCAGCTGGAGGAGGGTTTACAAGTCATAGTATACAGGAGTATTATCATTTGAATTCTTTAGAAAAAATCAAAATACTTGCAACTAAGCATCCTGATATTTTATTCAAAATAAAGCCACATATACTTTTTGATTATCCTGATTATTGGTTGGAATTTAAAACAAATCTGCCTGATAATTTAGAAGTAATAAATGAAAAAGATTTATTAAAAGCTTGCTTAGAACTTGATCTGGGAGTACTTTTGAACACGATGTCAAATGTGGCATTTGAAATATCACTCTCCGGTAAACCATTAATATTTCTGAAGGATGCATGTTTTAACGTTAAGTGTGCTGAATCGGGAATAGAACGTGGTGGAATTTTATGTTTGAATTCAGTGGTTGAGTTTGAGGATTATTTATTAAAATATATTAATTCTTATGATTTGAAACTTGATCTGGAAACACGAAGAAAACAATTTTTGAATCTAAATCTATGTGATGATGGAAAAAGTACGAAAGAAAGAATCAGAGAACTTTTGGAANNATTTTATTGGTAATAATAAATTCCAAAATAATTCAAATAAATCTTTGTTTAGCATAATAGAGTGGGTTCGTAAATCTGTTTGTGAAGATTTGAATTTTGAATTTCCCGAAATAAATCCTGATAATTCTTTACCTAATGGAAATTATCTTAAATCCTGGCTCTATTGTCTGACTGAAGAATGGTGCAGGTATTATGAGAAGAATGAAAAACTGAATATATATTATTCTAAATTATTATTTGCAGTACCACCTCAATTTAAGATTTCGTTAGCAAGTAAGATAAAAAGTTCTTTTTATTCAAAAACAAGGGATTTCTATTTAAAACATAATTTAAATAATACCAGAATATCGAAATATTTTAGAAATAAAAGAAAATTAATTAGAAATAAATAATATGGAAAATTTTATTAATGGCAAAGAAATATTGATAACCGGAGGTACTGGTTCTTTCGGAAAAAAGTTCACAAAAATAGTTCTTGAAGAGTATAAACCAAAAAGGCTGGTAATTTTCAGCAGGGATGAATTAAAGCAGTACGAAATGAGTTCGGTTTTCCCTGTGGAAAAATATCCTGTGATAAGATATTTCATTGGTGATGTTAGAGATAGAAACCGGTTGTATCGGGCATTTGATAATATCGATGTTGTAGTGCATGCTGCAGCTTTAAAACAAGTACCTACTGCTGAATATAACCCTATTGAAGCAATAAATACTAATATTAACGGTGCAATTAATGTAATAGACGCCGCTCTTGATAAAGGAGTAGAAAGGGTCATGGCTTTAAGTACGGATAAAGCCGCCAATCCAATTAACTTATACGGCGCAACTAAATTATGTTCAGATAAATTATTTGTTGCAGCAAATGCATATGCCGGAAATTATAAAACAAGATTTGCAGTAGTTCGATATGGCAATGTTGTTGGCAGTCGTGGCTCGGTAATTCCTTTTTTCCTCAAAATGAAAGAATCAGGAGTTATCCCGATTACAGATAAAAGAATGACAAGATTTTGGATTACACTTGAGCAAGGTGTAAAATTTGTTATCAATAGTCTTAATGTAATGCAAGGAGGAGAAATTTTCGTTCCTAAAATTCCAAGTATGAATATTATGGACCTTGCTTTAGCAATTGCACCTGATTGTGAATTTAAATTTATCGGGATTAGACCCGGAGAAAAACTTCATGAAGTAATGGTACCAGAAGATGATGCAAGAAAAACATTAGAAATGGATGATTATTATATAATACAACCCGATCATTATTTCTGGTCACTAAAAAGCAAAAATAATTATGTCAATGCTAAAATTTGTGAAGATGGTTTTAAATATAGCAGTGACTCAAATAATTGTTGGTTAAACATTGACTCATTACGAAAAATAATTAATAAAATATAATATGATAATTTTTTCAGAGAAATATTATTCAGTCTTACAAGCTCATAACCATCATAATTTTAATGATATTATTAAGTTTAATAATTTCTATTTCTTCCGGGGTAATGCTATTCCGATAAACGATAAATACTTTTTATTAGGAGAAGTTGATTATATAATCAAGGAAAAAACAGGGGCGAAGGTATCTTATAGTATTAATGAATTTAAAAAATTAACACTTGATAAAAATACTTCAAAAATAACTGAAAATCTTGAAGGCAATTTTGTTTTGATTGAACTGGTCGATTCGACTATTTCACTCTTTCTCGATTCTTTCGGAAAAACGGATATTTTTTATTATTCAGATGGAAAAGAATTCATTGTTTCAGATTCAATGAGTTTATTTTATGAACTTGGATTGACAAAATATTTTGATGAGATTGCACTTTCATCTTTTTTTACTTTNNCTTTTACTTTGTACGGCAATTATGCACCTAAAAAGCATACGATTTACAAAAATATTTTTAGAGTAGGTGTAAATGAATATCTCAAAGTATCAAAAAATGGTATTGAAATTACATTTAAATCATATAATCCTGTTCCAGTTTCCGAATATGATGATAATAATCTTGATCAATATTTTAATTTTTTATGGGACGCAATTAAATTAAGAAGCAGTAAAAATGGAATTAATTGGGTCTATTTATCAAGTGGTTGGGATTCAACCGCGATATTAGGTTTTTTAAGAGAGATGTATCCTGCGGAACAGGTTAGAGGAGTAATCGGTGAAATGTTTTATTCAATAAGATCAGGTACAATTAATCAATTCGAAGTTGATAGAGCGAAAGCTATTGCTGAATATTATAAAATAAAACTTGATATTGTTCCTTTAGACTACACTAAAAAAAATTCTGTTTTATATTTCCAGGAACTAATTCCTTTTTTGAAAGATAATCTGATTATTTCCTTCAGTTCGTTGAATTTCAGCCTTTTATCAGATTTTATTAATAAAAATTCTTCTGAAGAAGATTCAATTTTTTCGGGTGAAATTAGTGACGGTGTCCATAATTTGGGATTTTCACAATTTGCTACGATTCTCGATCATCCGGATTTAGATTTTCGTGAATATGCTGATAAAATGGCATGTTATATGTTTAGCCCTTCATTTATTAAAACAATATTGGATGGAAATTACCAGAAAGACATCGTTTATAATTTTCTTAAAAACAGAAGTAGCAATAGTATTTTTGATAATATTGATGGTTATGATAAAACGGATTTATTTATTAAAATTCTATCTTCGTTTTTTATTTATCCCAAACGGTTTCCTTTTTATAGCATGGATAACTCCGCAATATTGTCACAAAAAGCTCGAAAAGAATACTCAGAAACTTATCAAAAAATATATCTAAGAGAAATTTCTGAAAAACTTAGTCCTGAAAAAATATATTCTGCGATAATCTATTTATACAATTCCTTTCACTGGCAGGGTTCAACTGTTAAAGTGATAGGAAAGTCCCTTGAAAGATATAATAAACAAATTAAGTTACCATTTTGGGATATATCAGTCCAAAATTTTCTCTCGCAGATGCCTGAAAGTTGGGGGAGAGGACTTGATTTAAAAAACACAAAATATCCTTTAAAATGGGTATTGAAGAATAAAATTAACTACCCTTTGCATCTTCAAAAAGGACCTCATTCATATCTTTACGATGTAAATCCAGGTTTCAGTCATTTGGCAGAGACATTATACGGCTCGGCTATGAATAGTTTTTTTAGGGAAATTTTAAAATCAGGTAAATATAAAAACGCATTAGATAGTGATTATTTTAATTTGAATTACATTAAGGAAATTATTGAATCATTTAATAGTGGTGAAGAACTTTCAGGACAAAAGCTTAATGATATTGGTTCATTAATATTACTTTCATTAATCATATAGTTGTGAAATCCTACTCATACGGCAAACAAAATATTGACAAAAAAGATATAAAAGCAGTAATTGACGTTTTAAAATCCGATTGGCTTACTCAGGGACCGAAGGTTAAGGAATTTGAGAAAGCTTTATGTGATAAATTCGGTTCAAAATATGCTTCCGCAGTCTGTAACGGCACTGCAGCCTTGCATTTAGCAGGATTGGCTTTGGGATGGAAGCAGGGAGACATAGTAATTACCTCCCCGATTACTTTTCTCGCAAGTGCAAATTGTATACTATATTCGGGAGCCACCCCGGATTTTGTTGATATTGACAGTATAAGTTATAACATAGATGTAAATAAACTTGAAGAAAAAATTAAATGTTACACGCAAAACGGAAAGAATGTAAAGGCAGTGATTGGAGTTGATTATGCGGGACATCCGTGTGACTGGGAAAATCTAAAATCGTTATCGAAAAAATACAAATTTCAATTAGTTAATGATAATTGCCACGCGCTGGGAGCAACATATAAAAATAATGAAAAATATGCAGTAAAATATGCGGATGCTGTCTGTCAAAGCTTTCATCCTGTAAAAAATTTTACGACCGGAGAAGGAGGTGCCGTACTTACCAATAATAAAGAAATTGATAAAAGAATTAAGATATTAAGAACACATGGTGTTGTTAAAAATAATTCAGAATTCAGAATTCAG
>PNBM01000342.1 GCA_003135995.1 Ignavibacteriota bacterium
GAATCTTCGACCTGCGGCTACAAAAAAAATTTATTTTATTTTAGAATCGCTAATTTTTGAATGGCTGTTTCAGTCTGGGATTCGCCCTGAATTATAATTTTATACAGATAAACACCGTTTGCAATATAGTCTCCGTCTTGATCCCTGCCATCCCAGGAGATTTTATTAAAACCAATAATTACAGGAGAATCGATTAATTTTATCAGTCTTCCCGCAACTGTATAAATTTTAATTTTACAACTGGTCGGAGTCTTATCTCCGCCAAGATTAAATATAAAATCAGTTTTATTCTTCATCGGATTCGGGTAATTAGAAAGGTCTTTTACCAGCAACTGATTGGAAACCAATACATCATATTTAACAGTATCATAATTACTACCTTCGGAATTCAGCATAAAGAATTTAAAATTATTCTGACCGTCCGGTAATGTCGGATTACACCTGATAATTATCGGGCTATTTTTACTTATTGTTTTATTTTCTACCTTCAATATAGATTTATCAGGGTTAAGAATATTATACGGTATATAAGAATTGTTAATGAATAATCTTAACGATGTTGTATCGAACACGCCTGAATATCTGAAATTCATATCATTAAATTTAAAAACCAAATCTGGTTTTGAACGCACAAAATCTCCGTTTATTAATTTCACTCCGTCAGATAACACTTCAAGACTTTGAGTCTTCAAAATATTCTTAACAACTATGTTCGAGACGGCGGAATTGTTGTAATAATAATAATCATTTTGCTGTCCGAATGGCTGAACCTCTACATTGAAATCAACTGAATTATTATACCTTCGGAAATTCGGAATTCCCGCAATGGGGAATTTTGTTTTTAAGTAACTAGCGCTGTCAATTTTTAGAATACTCATAATTGTATCGGATCTTAGAATCACTTTCTGTCCGTTGTTATTATAAACGAAGAAATTTCTAACGACCCCATTGAAATCGGAATATCCGATGTTATAATAAGTTAAGCTTAAACCGATTGTATCATTATTATTAACAATTGAATCAGACTGCAAATAAGAATTATTATCAAGCGCAATTTCTCCGGGAGGAATGTATTTAAAATTTAAAGATTTAAATACCGGAGATTGTGAACCTGAAATCGAATCAAGATTTAATTTCGCAACTAATTTTAAATTAGGATACTGGTAAGCATTAATTGAGCTTATATCGACAAAATTGTTAGTTGTCAAATCACTTAAAATAGTAACTTCCTGGTTACTTCTGTTGATTCCGATTACATCAAATTTTATCGTCGAATTCGGATTTAAGACCTGCTGCCAGGAAAAATTTTTCCAACTTTCAGACGGACCAATTAAATGAGTTATTGTACCTGATGTAGCCTGAAATACAGGCTGCATAGTACTCATAACAGTTGCCCAGACGTTATATGGTAAGAAATTTTCGGAAACTNNCTGGTTTGTATTAGAAATATAACTTATGAAGCTCCATCTATCCCAAGCCGCTTGTGTAACCGAATCGACATAAATACTTCCTAATGTTATTAATTTGCTTTTCGTTGCTTCATTCATTTCATTTGTATAATCAACCGGGGGAACTTTAACTATCATTAATATATTCGTCGTATCAAAAGTATTCAGAAAATTTAAAAGAGAATCCGAAGAAGTTGAAGATGTAAAAACAAAATGTCTTAAATCCAATAAACTTCCGTTCAATTTTTTGACTTTGGCAACATGGAAACCACCCATATTTGCAGGACCAAGAAGTTCAATTGAATTGTTAAAAATTGAAATATAAGTTGGAGCCCAGGGGTCGATACTAAATGAGTTTGCAATTATATTTCCGGTAAATTTATTTAATTTAATTCCAGTTGGGTCAAATGATACACTATTTAAATCAGATAGATTATATTGTCCGACTTTAGATTTAAAAACTGTTATTATAGAATCTATCAGGTTTATATTTGATTTTGTATCCTGTTGAATGTGTTTTGTATTTTTTGATACAGATAAATTCTGCACGATGTTATTATTATAAATAAATCTGCAGGTTTGTGACCATCCGGATGTATCGGAACTATTCTTAACCATATTCAGTCTCCAATAATAAACTATATTCGAATCCAATATTGGAATCCGTACTTTGAATTTTGTCTGAACACCTGTCATATTATTATTAAAATATGTTGCCAGCATTGGTGAAGTGAATGATGAAGTTGTATCCAACTGCAACAACAATTTAATATTAAATTTAAGCGGACTGATATTTGGATTAATGCCGACGAAAGTTACTGTATCAGTTTTAACAACACTATTGTCGATGGGCTTTAAAGGAACGAATGCTACATTTTTAACAGAAACGGGGATGTTAATAATATTATCTAATTTGTTTTCCAGCGGATACCAGTTATCTGCATCCAAAATTACCTTTAAATCGTACATTCCTGTTGAATCCATACTAAAATTATAATTTATAGTATCTATATAACCGAATGTACGAAGAATTGTATCTTTTATTTTATAATTTAAATTATTTTTTGTAATCTGAATTCTGACTTTACAGGAATCAGCAAGCGTTCCAAGATTTTTTGGATAAATTGCCAGATTCACATTTTCTTTTACCGTAGGATATAAATTTGAAATATTATAATCTGATAAAGTTATATCAAACTCCGGATATTTAGGAAGTAAAAGTTTCACAGCCGGGTCACCCAATAAATTAAAACAATTTACCGAATTTATCACATTGTAATTTGCCGAATCACTCCCCGTTCCAAAATTCATCGAAGCTTTGCTATAAATCGACCCAATTCTCCTTGATGTATCCTGCCTAATTAATGAAGCAAATTGCTGGTCAAGACCGAGTCCGGTTGGATAAAAAGCCCAACCAGTTGTACTTATGAAACCTATTGCTCCTTTATTCGGGCTGGTTATAAATCCTTCACCGAAGCCTCTCGAAGTAGATTCAGCATCTTTACCAGTATAACACGTATAACTATATATCAACGGAAGTTTATAACCATTCGAATAAACATTGGTATTATCGTAACAATAATCCCAGTAACCATTCCCACCCTTACCAATATAGTTCATGAACAAAGCACCACGGTTAATAGAATTTTTGACAGAATCTGCATAGTTATATGTAACAAGCCCGGATGGGTCCTGTAAATAAATTCTCGTAGGGTTTAAAGCAAGAGGACCGGGAATTAAATAACTCGTTAGTATGGTTTCCGAATTACCACTATATAATAGCTGGTCATCAGTATAATAACCACCGGAAATCATAATTGTTTTCTTCATCCACGTGTCTAATGATTGCGATTCATAACCCATAATCTTATTCACCATATCCTGAGCTTCCTGGACTGTATAAGCAGGTAGTCTACCGATAGGAATTTGCTGGTAATATGAAAATGTGCCTACATTCAAATTTGAAAAATAACCATCTGTGGGTGGAACACCATAGACAGGCACAAAATTCTGGTAGTAAATTGATGCCGGATTATTTCTTTTGGGGTCAATGGAACCTCTTCCGAAAAGACAAATAAATTTTAATTTCGGAGCTGTCCAGATATTATAAGTATTTCTGACAAAATTTCTCACTGCAATGGGATTTTCGATTCCATAATTAAATATATCATATATATCCTCCATTTCGGCTTTGAAAGACCTGTAACCATCATGACTATTCCGATATGCTCTTAATTGCTCAGCTTGTGTTTCAAATAACTTGTTATAAATAACAAGATAATCTGCTCCAGTTGAATTAGTTACGAGATTCGGAACTGAACGCTGCTTTATGCGAAATGGTTTTTTGGTAATATAAGAATTTATTACTTCAAAATTTCCATCACCTTTTCCGGAAAAGATTAATGTATCTGCATTTATCGTATTATTAATAATTCTGAATCCGTTTTTAACATCATAGATATTTATTCCGTTACCGGGTATATAATTTGAAATTTTAAATATTTTTGATGTTGAATCTGTTGAACCCGTCATGAACGAAACTCTGCTTGTATCAAAAATAAATGATTTTGAATATTGAATTTCGAACATGTCAAAAAGCAGCCCCATATTCGGATCGCTTGTAAAATATTTGATTTTAATCTGATTATTACCAGCCGAATTTAATAAAGTGCTGGGGAAAAATATTGTCGTATCGATTCTGTTAAAATGAGTCGTGTATATTGTGTCTACCAAAACATTATTAATAGTTACTATCAATGAATGCTCGTTTGTCAAATTTAAGTTCTGAGCACCCGGGTATGCGAACACTTTAAATTTGCAATTTGTAAGATTGGGGGACAAATATGGTGTGGTGAAGTTTTGTGTTAAAGTATTTAAAATGTACATTGGCATCCAAAACCAGCCTTCACCCTGATATCTTTCATTGTTAAAATTATTAAAATCATTTGCATCTATATTTTGTCCAAAAGAATATAAATTGTCTTGTTCAAAATGCAATTTCTTGTAAAAATAATTTGGAGAGAAATTAATACCCGATGAAAACGTGTAATCGGTAAATCTCAAGCCATAGGCGCCTCCCCAACCTATCCAATATGAATTCGTATCAGAATACTGGTTAAAATATTCATCAGAAGTATAAACAACCTGGTATCCGCCTCCATTTGAATTATAGGCATTTGTCAGACCGCCGTAATTTCTTTGTCCATAAAAATCAAAATAATCCGAATCATCGAAAACACCATCAGATTCTCCGTTGAAATAAATTGGAATCTGATTACCTTTATAATATACTTTCACCGTTCTTGGGTCGATTGTACCTGTTGTGATTCCCGCGTTCGTAAAATCAATCTTATTTATCCGGTATATTCCGTCATCAACAATGTACATTTTAAGATATGTTGTATTCGGCGTTATCCAATTATAATTTTGAGCAGAACAAAAACTTGTCCCGAATAAAATCAAAAAAATAAATAAATAAAATTGTTTCATAATTTTAAATAATAAACTTATAAAAGTTAAATATTATTTTATTTCAAAATCGCGAGTTTTTGAATAGAGGTTTCCCTCTTGTTGTCACCATCGATAATTAATTTATATAAATATACTCCATTCGCCATATAGTCACCGTCACTGTCTTTTCCATCCCATGGAATCTGGTTATAACCGATATTTGCGGAAGCATTAATCTGTTTTATGAGTCTTCCTGCTACGGTATAGATTTTAATTTTACAGCCCGTAGGAATATTACTTCCTGATAAATTAAACATAAATGTAGTTTGATTTTTCATAGGGTTCGGATAATTATTCAAGTCAAGAATCCTGAAATCATTATTTACCGTTAAATCATAAGTCGTTGTATCGGCATAATTTCCCGTATTATCAAAAGCTATAAAATCAAATTTGTGTTCTCCATCACTTAGTACCGGTTTATATATAACAGTTGCCTGAAGGAATTTGTTCTGTGGAAATATAATGGTTAAATCCGGATTTGGCAATCCATTAATGTTGTAATATATTGCCGAATCGTCAAGGTTAATCCTGATATGTGATGTATCCCGAATCACCATTTTACTGTCGTCTAAAAATTTAACAACGATTTGAGGTTTCTTCTGAATATAATCTCCGCTCTGGACTTTGATACCATCATAAGTAATATCAAGTGATGGTTTAATGGAATCGCCTGTCAAAATAAATTTGGTAATAACAGAATTATTATATGTATATATTTCGTTTTGATTAAATAATTTCGTATCAAAATAAAGATACGCGGTGTCTTTTGTAACCTGAGGTCTTCTTAAATGTGAAGTGTTTATTACAACCGATGATGTTATCGAACTATCGACGGGTAATAATAAANNGTATCGACTCTTACTATTCTGATTCCTGTCGGAGAACTTGTCGACCATGTATTTATCAATCCTGTTGCATAAGCAAAACCCTCATTATAAATTTGCAATGAAACTTTTAATGTGTCACCTTCCTGTAAAACGGAATCGCTTTTAACAAAAGAATTTACGTCAGGAATAATTTCAGGCGGAGCGATATAATTGAATTTCATCGATTTTAAAACAGGAGAAATAGTACCGCTCGTTGTATCAATTTTGAACTTTGTGATTAATTTAACGTAAGGATATGTTAAAGTGTTCAGCGTATCGAAAGATATTAAAGAATTGTTCGTAAGATTTGAGTATAATAAAATATTATTCGAATTTTTATCTATTCCGTATACATCGAAATTTATCGTAGTGTTTGGATATAGAATTTCATCCCAGGAGAAATTTTTCCAGTCCAGTGCAATTCCAAAATTATGTACTATCGAGCCCGAATCGCTCTGAAACGGTTCCTGTAAATTACTCAACACGGGAGTCCATACATTTTGCACATTCCGGACGAAAGCTTCGGATGTAATTAGATTTGGGCTGAAAGAGTAGTTAATAAAACTCCACCTGTCCCAGCTGTTTACATCCAGTGAATCTGCAAATATGCTCCCTAATTGTTTTAGCAGATTCCTTGCGGAAACATGAAGAGAATCAACTGTTGCAGAAGTTGGAATTGATTTTACAATCATCAAAATATATTTATCGGTAAAGGTATTTAAATAACTAACCATTGAATCAGAAGATGCCGGAGAACTAAATTTAATATGTTTTGTTTCCAGCAAAGCCCCGTCTAATTTTCTTATCTTCGCAAAATTCAAACCGCCCCAGTTGTTGAGGGAATCGGATAATATTAATTGCATACTGTTTACAAGGAAATAAGAGGGGTCCCATGGATTCCCGCCCCAGGACTGAGCTTTTATTGTTCCGGTAAATTTATTTAATTTAATACTGTCAGCATCATATGATACTCCGAATAAATCAGTTTGATTATACTGTCCTCTTTTCTTTTTATAAATCGTAATAACCGAATCGTTAACACTTCTGATTAATTTACTTCCTTGCTTCGAACCTTTCGAAAAATTATCCGATAGAACGAACCTGACCGGATTAACCATAGGGTTGTATGTAAATCTTCTTGTCTCTGACCACCCTGATGTATCCGTATTATTTATTATCGCATTCATCTTCCAGAAATACACAATATTGGAATCAAGAACAGGAACATGGATTTTAAATTTTGTTATAACTCCCGTTATATTCGTTTTAAAATAAGTTTGGTTCAAAGATGAATTAAAAAGAAATGTTGTATCTATTTGCAATAAAAGTTTTACAATATTTCTTTTCAAATCAATATTAGGATTAAGTCCGACAAATTCGACCGTATCTCTTTTGATAACAGAATTATCAATTGGTTTCAGTGGTACATAAGAGATATTTCTAAGTGAAATCGGTATTGTAATGCTGTTATTAGTTTTAATTTCCTGTGTATACCAGTTATCCGGATCGAGTATAATTTTCATAGCATAATTACCGGCAGAATCGATTTCAAAATTATAATTTATAGTATCGATGAAACCAAAACGTCTGACAATTGTATCTCTTATTCTATTAGACTGGTTATTTTTAATAAGCTGAAATCTAACCTTACAGGAATCTGCATAAGTGCCGAGATTTTTCGGGTATATTGTTAATAAAATATTTTCTCTTAATGACGGGTACGGATTGGAAAATAAATAATCCGACATTTGAATATCGAATTCAGGCCACATCGGTAATATAAGTTTTACAGCCGGGTCACCCATAAGATTATATGAGTTAATGGTATTGCGATAATTAAAATTTAAAGAATCTTTGCTCATCATTTTTGAAGCAAACTTGTTAACATCCCCAATCCTTCTCAGAGAATCCATACTGAATCCCTGAAACAAATAGCCGTTATAAACATTTCCGTAATATTCAAAACTCCAGCCTGTTGTACCAATGAATCCAATTGAGCCTTTACTCGGCAATGTCATAAAAATTTCGCCGAATCCGCGTCCTGATAAAAAATCGGTTTCCGCATTTCTGCCGGTGAAACAAGTCATACTCATTATTAAGGGAAGTTTATTTCCGTTTTGGAGAATTGCGGGATTCTCTAGTCCGTTATCCCACGTAGCACTCGATGCATGACCGATGTAATTTACAATTAAACTTCCGTTATTAATCGAATTTTTTATGGAGTCCTGATAACCATAGGTTATTTGTCCCGATGTAGTATCCCTTCTGTAAATTCTTATAGGGTAACCTGCAATCGGAGGCGGGAGGACATAAGAATTTATTAAATAATCAGATTCATCCATAAATGATTTTTGTTCTGCCGCGTTAAAACCGCCTGTAATAAAAACGAATTTTTTTGTCCAGACATCATAGAAGTTTGCATCATAATTAATAATTTTATTAACCATATCCTGTGCTTCCTGTATGGTGTATGCAGGCAGTCTACCGATTGCAATTTGCTGATAATAAGTGAAAGTTGCGGAATTCATATTTACAAAATACCCGTCTGAAGTTGGATTACCATATACAGGAACAAAGTTCTGATAATAAAAAGCAGAGGGATTATTTTTTTTAGGGTCTGTGGAACCGCGTCCGAACAAACAAACATATTTTAATTTCGGGGATTGCCAGTTATTATATATATAATTAACATAATTTTTGATTGCAACAGGGTTTTCCATTCCATAATTAAAGATATCGTATATGTCTTCGATTTCTGATTTTACTGACCTGTAGTTATCGAAACTTGCTCTGTGCGAGCGCAATTGCTCCGCCTGGTCTGCGAAAATGTTATTATAAATTATTAAATAATCTGCGCCATTTGTATTTGATGCCAGATTTTGTACCTGCCGCCTCTTTATCCTGAATGGTTTTTTTGTATCGTACTTATTTATTATTTCAAAATTGCCATCTCCTTTCCCTGTAAATATCAATGTGTCTGCCGATGAAGTATAATTAGATATCCTGTAGCCATATTTTGTATCATAAATATTTGTTTCACTTAAATTATTATAACCCGATATTTTATATTTCTTCGAAGTAGTATCAGAACCTGTGTTTTTAATACTTATCTGATTATTTTCAAAAATAAAATTTCTCGGATAATACAGAGTAAAATAATCGAAGTAAAGGAAACCTAAATAGAAAAACGGGTTCATATAAGTTATCGTTATACGGTTCTGGGAACTTGACGAAAGCAGGGAAGAAGAAAAATATAAAGTAGTATCGAATTTAGTATAATCATTTTCATAGAGTGTATCTAAAATCGTAGAATTAATTTGAACTATTAACCAATGTTCATTGTATATCGTATCACTATATGAGTTTGGATAAGCGAATAATTTGAGCGAACAGGATTGAGAAGAATTTGTTAAATACGGTATACTAAACGTATCTGTAACAAAATCATGCTTGATCATAGATTTCCAATACCATCCTTCGCCGGAAACTTTTTCGGTATTAAAATACCTGAAATCACCATTTGGATTTACGGTTTCACCCATCGAATATACTAAATCTTTTTCGAACTGTAATTTTGTCTGGAAATAATTTTGCGGGAAATTAACATTCGAATTGTAATTAAAATCGTTGAACCTTAAGCCTGTTGTAACGTCCCATCCTACCCAATAAATGCTGGTATCAGAATAAGGATTATAATATTCATTCGTAACGTAATCGACAACCATCAAACCATTTACATCTTTGTAAGTATTCGTTATACCGCCGTAATTTCTCTGTCCGTAAAAATCAAAATAGTCAGTGTCGTTGAATATTCCGTCAGATTCTCCGTAAAAAAAGATTGGTATCTGGTTTCCTTTATAAAAAACCTTTACAGTTCTCGGGTCAATAGTATTTGGATTTATACCCGCGTTTATGAAATCACTTTTGTTAATTCTGTAGATACCGTCATCGGTAATATAAAGTTTCAGGTAATCTTTATTTGGCGTAATCCAATTATAATTCTGTGCTTTACTCAATATGGGAATAATGAGTAAGAACAGTAAAAAGACTTTTTTCATTAACTCTTATTTACTTTGAATACTAATTTAAGTTTAAATAGTAATAATTGAAATATAAAAATCGGAATACCCAATATATATCTTTTCCAGAGTCTTTTAGGCTCGATAAATAGCCTGAAAAGCCATTCAAAACCTAATTTTTGCATTATTTTGGGAGCTCTTTTAATGTTTCCCGAAATAAAATCTATGCCACTTCCGACAGCTATTTGAACCGGTATATCTATTGTGTTATTAAATTTTGACAGCCAAAGTTCCTGAAAAGGTGTTCCTAATCCTATAAACAAAATATCTGAATTAGAAATTCTTATTTTTTCAACTATTTCTTTATCAAATGAAGTATCGCGCGGAATTGCGCCTGAAATTATAATGTCCGGATACATTTTATTTAAATTCTTATTCAGCATAATTATTGCATCTTCACTCCCGCCGAAGAAAAAACATTTAAATTTTTTCCTGTTTGCTAATTCTAAAATTTTATAATAAGAATCAGTACCGGTCAGACGGTTTTTGAAACCGTTTTTCCCGTAAAAAATTTTCGATGCCAGATATAAACCTATTCCATCGCAATACAGAGCATTATAAATATTCAGTAAGGATTTATAATTTTTATCTTTCAATACATATTGAAGAATATAAACATTTATATACAATAAAATGTATTTTTCCCTATTGCTTACTTTTTCATCTACTATATTTAAGATATCTTCGTAAGAGAAGTTATTAATGTTTAATCCAAATATTTCAAGTTGCGATTTCAAATATTATCTTATGGAAAAAGTTAAATATGTTGTATTTCGATTTAAATTCGTATTTTTTTAAAATGCTTTAGAAACTTAATATCAATTTTGAAAAATTCAATATTTTCAAAATAATATAATTACTTTAATATAAATATATATTTACAAATCTAATTGTTTCTTTTATTATAACGATAATTTACCTGTGAAATACAGTTATTTTTAGATTAATAAATATTAATTTGATAATAATATAAAAAATAAATTTTTAATCAGGATTTTGAAAAATCTTAAAATATTACATATAACCCCGGATTTTGATTACAACAGCGGCAGATCGAAAAGCGTATTTCTTACACTTAAATATTTGAAGAAATATAATAATTCAGTATTCCTTGCAACTAACAAAGGGGATTTTGTTAAGAATATTAAAGAATTGGAAATTCCTTTTTTACGAATCAGTATAAACAAAAAGAACCCGTTTTCGTTTTTCAATGATTTGTCCGTTTTAAAAAAGTTTGTTAAAAAAAATAATATTGAAATTGTTCATTCCCATCATCGCTATACTGATTTACTCGCTAAAAGACTTGAAAAGGACTCGAAGATAAAAGCAGTAACAACGGTGCACAACATAGTCTACAATAAGAAGATACTTAGTTATAACATTTCAAATATTATAGCTGTAAGTAACAACATAAAAGAGCACTTAATAAATTATTACAATAAATCTTCAGACAGCATTTCGGTGATTTATAATTTTGTTGAACAGGAAAAGAGAGATTTACTGCATGGAAAAAAAGAATTATCTGATAAATACAAAATTGACAATAAATTTTTAATCGGATTTGCCGGACGATTAAACTACGAGGAAAAAGGTGTCGATGTTTTATTGGAATCCTTTAAGATTTTTAATAATAAATATCCTGAAAGTGTATTAATGCTGATAGGAGACGGAGACGATAAAAATCTTGCATTGGAATTTGTGCAAAGGAATAATTTGTCTGTGATTTTCATAAATACAGTTGAGAACATATCATATTATCTGGATTTGCTCGATGTGTTCGTTTTGCCATCAAGATTTGAAGCCTGTCCGAACGTTATTTTAGAAGCAGGTATAATGAAGAAGCCGGTGATTGCATCGAANNTGTATTCCGGAAATTATTAAAGATAATATCAGCGGATTGTTGTTTGAAAAAAACAATCCCCCGAAACTTTCTGAAATGCTCGAAAAGGTTTACAATGATATTGAATTAAGGAAAACGATTGCTGAAAATCTTTATTCGGAAATTAAAAATAATTTCTATGCGGACAGGATTATCAGTAAATTAATAAATTATTATAATAATTTAATCACCTCAGTTTAAATAATAACCAGTCACCTTTTGCTTTGAAAACCACATGCTGATAATCATAAGGTTCTTTAATTACAAGGTCATTTATAGGAAAAGTAAAGGGATACTCTTTTATAAAACTTTTAAATCTATCATCTGTAAACAAAGTATCGGAATCATTCAGATTATATTCAATAAACGTAGAATAGTATTTTACTTTATATTTGTTAAGATACTCAGCCAGTTTGTTATTTTTCCTGTAATCATAATACTCAAAACTATTAGCGAGTCCGTCGCCGTCAATAATATTTCTTTCAGAAAAAAATCCAACTACACCTGAAAAGTCGATTTGAAAAACAGCATCATTTTCTGCAACTTTAGATTTTAAATTTAAAGCATAAGAATATGCGGAGGAATATTTATCGTTTTTTATCCTTGTTAAATAAAATATAGTGGAAGAAAAAATCAGTGAAACTAAAATAATAAGACCGGCAAATTTAATATGGTTATTCAGAATTTTTAATAACAATAAGGCCGAAACGAAAACAGGAGGAGTCATGTACCACTCACGAAGCGCATTAATATTGAACGAATAATGGGATAAAGTAAACAATAAAAACCCACAGCAGGAAAAAAACATCATATAATCGAGTTTATCTATTACAAATAATTTGGTTTTTTTAAAAGCAAAAATACAGAAAATCATTACAAATAAAAGGAAACCAACTTTTACAAACTGATTATAAAAAAACAGAGGCTTTGTGATAAAATTTTCTAAGTTTGGTAATAAAATAATTTTAGGAAAAGAACTCTCGATTATCTGCGGTATGGAAGCAATATTTCCCCAAAAATAATAATTTTGAAAATAATAAATAGCTGCGATAATGAATAAAGCCGCTAAATTTATTATAAGTTCTCTCTTTTGTCTGTTGTTAAGAAAATAATTCGAAATAACAATAAACGGTATTAAAGTAAACAAATAATCAGTTCTGCACAAAAAGAGAAGAACAAGTAATAATGTTTTTAAAATATGATGATTTTGATTGAAGTAAAATTCTTTTACGAAATAGAAATAATATGCGGATAAAACAAGGCACGCGAGAATACTTTCCATTCCAACATCTCTGATAAAAATAAGTGCCGCTATTAAAATAATAAATATAGAAAACGCAATTCTTAATTTCTCTTTTGACGGTCTGTAACTAAATATCTTAAAAGTAATAAACGAAATAAAAATGCAAATTACCGAATGAATTAAAAATGTAATCCTGTAAATAAATTCAGGTGAGGCTTTAAATAAATAGTTAAACGGGAAATATATTGCCGTTAAAATAAAGAACCAAAGCGGATGGTACCCGTTTGTATAATTTATTCTGTCAAAAGTTGAACCGAAACCCAGCGAAAAATTATTTGCAATTTTTAAATAAAAGAAGGAATCATCATGAGCAAAATTAAGCAGAAAACGCAAAGGAAATGTAAATGAAAATATAACAAATATTAAAACTAAAATTATTAAACAATATTTATTGCAGAATTTTTTCAATTTCCTCCATCACACGGTTTAATTTTATATTAGTTAAACATAAAGGGCTTTTATAGATGCATTCGGAATGGCATTCATAGCAATCCTGAATATTATACAGATATACGAATTTTCCCGGTTCCTCTTTATAAGGGAAATACATCTTAAAATACGCTCCGCTTATGATGGCAATGAGGGGNNAATAATTTTGCATTTGCAATTACAGAAGGAATATATTCAAGTTCGCAGGTTTCTAATTGAATATAGGAATTTCCGCCTGAGATATATTGAAGAGAATCGATGCTGCCGGGAGAACCAATAAGTATTATCTTATATTTTTTAATCAATTCGCTGCAAAGGTTTTTATAATTTTCAATTCCCCACGATTTGGATAAGTCGGATGGCAGGGGAGAAATCAGAATATAATTATTTTTATCATATTCTTTTTTTGCGAGGAAGTCAGAATAATTTAATGTGTCAAATGATTTAATATTAAAAAATATAGGTTCTTTAATTGATAAATATTTTAAGAGCAATATATGTTTGTCATATTCGTTTTTT
>PNBM01000380.1 GCA_003135995.1 Ignavibacteriota bacterium
TTATGGGCAAAATCAGACACCGGGGGTATAATACCAAATTCAATGGTATTAGATAAATACTCAAATATCTTCATGACAGGAGATGACAATGGTAGTAAATTCTATAGTGTCGAATATAATTCATCAGGTAATAAAATATGGAGTTATTATTATCCGCCCACATATCCCGCAAGAATATATTCAGGAATAAAAATATTATTTGATAAATTTAATAATCTTTATATTTACGGAAGTTCACCCGATTCAGTTATATTGCTTAAATTTTCCACACTAACCGGAATAGAACAAAATTCGAATTTAGTTCCACCATCTTGTAAACTATCTCAAAATTATCCGAATCCGTTTAATCCGATAACAAATATAAAGTATCAAGTACCAAGAAGCTCAAATGTAAAATTAATAATTTATAATATTCTCGGTAAAGAAGTTTCCACATTAGTTAATGAAAAAAAGCCATCAGGCACTTATGAAGTCAAATTTGACGGAACAAATAAATCGAGCGGTGTATATTTTTATTCACTTTTTATTAATGAAGAAAAAATAGAAACAAAACGAATGCTATTTTTAAAGTAAAAATAAAATAAGAAAAGAAATAAGAATAAATTAAAATAGGGCAGAAATACCTTTAATAAAGACTAATAAATTAGTCATAGCGCTGCAAACGTATTTAAAGGTATTTTGTGTATATGAATTTTACTGCCCTATTTTTTTAAATTAATTTTAAAAAAGCTTAGAATAAAGGATAAATCTACTCTAAAATTTTAAGAAAAGTAGTCAATAGCTCAAGAGATAACTGTATTTCGCTAGTAATTCTTAATTTAGATCTTTTTTTGATAATTTAAAAATTAATTGAAATGAAAAATTTAATTAAAGTTCTACTCGTTTTTTTTATTCTTACCGGAATAACTTATTCTCAACCAATTCCATTTTTACCAACAACTTTTAGATCTCTAAATTTTCAATCTGCCGGATTTGTCACTGAAGTAATTCCTGCAATAAATACAACAGGAGATTTAAATCAACAAGTATTGTACGCCAAGACAGATGTTGGCGGAATATATAAAAGTTCAGATAATGGCGTAACATGGACACTTATTACAACTTATCATGAATCAGATGGAACTGTTGCATTTTCAGAATATATAATTGCTGGTTTTGCTGTAAACCCATATTACCAACAAAATAACGAAAATGGTAAAAACGAATTATTGGTAGCTTGGGGCGATATACCAACAGAAGCATCAAATTCAAATATTCACTATCAATGTATTTGGAGATCGACTGACGGAGGTTTAAGCTGGTATAAAAGTAACATACCATATCCCCCAAATGGGCCTGGTGTGTTATTCCAAGGGGATAATCTACAAACAAAAGTAGGCGGAGAGTGCATTTTGTATGACCCTCGTTCTGGTCAGCAAAACAGAGTATTCATGGGTGGAATTGATCCAAATGGAGGAAGTCCAAGCTTATTTATGAGTTTAGATAATGGAGCAAATTTTACTAATTTACAAACCATTTTTCAAGCTGTTTCACAAGATACAATTGTTTGTATAGCAATGAACTGGAATAGAGATGAAATTTTTATAGGAACCGCAAAAGGCATTTATAAAAGTCAGGGGTTTGATTTAAATACACCAAAACCATTTTTTAAAATGACAGTTCCGTCTGGAATTGGTGGAAAAAATGTAAGGAAAATATTGATGAAAAATGATGGAAAAGTATTCATTGCTTTTGGTACAAACGATAATTTTTATGTAGAGGGCGGTGGCATATGTTTATATGACACAAATAACACTTCTCAACTTTGGACAGATTTAACCGGAGATTTTGGTACTTATAATGCAAGCAAAGAAAATTACTTTTGTATGCTAACATTTGCAGATGAACCTACTGAATCCATTCTACTTTCTGGAAGACTAAACAATCCAATAAGAAAATCTACAAACGATGGACTTAACTGGGGTGGCGAAGCAAATGGATGGGATAATAATTATATTTATTTACAATATTCACAAAATCAACAAGATATATATAATTTTCCAAATCATCAATTTCGAAATCCTTTAATTACAGGAGATGAAGGATTTACTTATATGTTCGGGGGTCTGAATTCTTTAGTTAAAAATCCAAATAATTGCACAAATTGTGGAAATACATGGTATGTTAGTGGAGGTGCGGGATTAAGAATTACAACAAGTGCAAATACTCCGGCTCCGAGTTCAGATATATTTGATGGTTTGTCACCAGCACAATGGTATTATTCAGGTACTGGCAATCCTCCTTCAACCTATCAAAGTATGCCTGTTATATATGATTTTACATTTGAACAAAATCCACTGTCTGCGTCTTCTCGCGTGGTTTATATACCTATGGCTGACTGGACTATGGCCTGGACGTATCAACCAAATTTACTGGATAATAATAATACGCGTTTATTTTATGATAATCAAATTACGAGAAGTACTAATCCAAATAATCATAATACCTGGGCATCAAATATTACGAGATGTTTAATGGCTGCTCATTCTGATCCGGGAGAAATATGGACTTATAATATCGGAACAGATACTTATGACCCATCAGGCGACTATAAACAAACTGCTGTATTATACAAAAGAGTAAAAACATCTTCGGGTATAAATACCCCTACTCGCTCACAACAAGATCCAATTTTAAATACTGATAATCGCGCTATTGTCGATGGTTTAATTTTTGATTATAATTATAATCCGCAAATCGTAAATGATATGATGATAGTTTTATTAGGAACAATAAAATATCAAGATCCTCCGCTGCCTACTGATATAGGTATTTACTGGACTACAGATCAAGGTATTAATTTTACTAAAGCGAATGTCAATCTACCAAGCACTGTTTCGGGATACAATACTGCAACACAATTTGGAAACTCTATAATCCCATCTTTGAGGGCAGATCCTCAATTTGGATATTTATATTCGGATCAATTTAATTTTGCTATTGGCAATAATCAAGTTGGTTCAAAAAACCCTTATTTATATATTTATTTACCCCTCGGAGGCATGTTTTATTCAGCCGATGGTGGGAAGAATTGGGCTTATACGTTAACACCATCAGCAACTTTGAATCCAGGTTGTTTAAGATATTTAACTTCTAATCAATTATTATTAACCATTCAAGGCCAAGGTTTATTTTATGGTTATTTAAACAGTGATGGAACAATTAATTCATGGAAAGCAAATTATGATGGATTCACAGAAGCTTCACAGGTTGAAGTAAAAGATAATATATGGGTCATTTTTGGAAAGAAATCGGGTGATTTATTTCCCCGATTATACAAAACAACCAATTATGGAAATAATTGGACTCATATTGCAGATGGATTAAGAGGTGTAAGAGCTATGAGAATTGATCCATTAACTCTTGATTTATTCATTGGAACAACTGGACTTGGAACTCTTGTTTATAATGATCTTAGTCCCACCCAGCCGATCTTTGTAAAAAATAATCTTAATATTTCTTTTAATACATATTTTATGCATGATATTGAAATTGACAGCGGAGGCGTTTTAAATCTATCGGGAAATATTAGCTTTAAAATGGCACAGGATAAAAGAATTTACGTGAAAGAAGGCGGGAAACTTGTTGCCAATAATGTTACATTTAACTGTCTTGATTCGACTCAAAAATGGCAGGGAATATATTTTGAAAATTCTGAGGATTCTTGTATAGTTCAAAATTGTACCATTAATAATGCGACTTTACCGATTGAAATTAAAAATGATGAAGATAATATTTTGAATGAAAAAATTATCTCGAATAACGTATTCAATTGTCAATTTAACAATGATTATACTATTTTTTCTGCTAATTCTTTGAATTTGAAAATCGAAGGAAATCAGTTCAACATGAAAACCGGAACTTCTAATACAACAGGAATCTATGTTAAAAATAATATCAACTATTATAGTATGGGGTTAGGAGATCCTGCTATAATAAAAATTATTGGAAATACCTTTAATGACGGAAACACATCGTTAATATTAACAAGTTATGCAACTTTAAGAACTCCTTATTATATTGCCGGAAATACATTTACAGGAAATTCCGTTCAATATAATTTAATTGGAAGAATGATGACAGGCCGAATCAGAAATAATAATTTTTCAAGCAGTAGTACAACAAATCCTATCTATCTCGACCAGAGCGACCCGGATTTCTATCAAAACACAATTAACGGAAGCGGTACGACGGTTATTCTGGATGCAAATTCATTTGCCAACCTTGCACCTTTATCTGATGAAAATAATTTTTACTGGTATGGTGGATTAAATAATTTAACTTCGGCAAATGCGGGAAACATAATTATTGCTGATGCCGGTAATGCCTTTACTAATAACGGTGCGAATATATTCAGTAAAAATTCAAGTAATTCATATTATCATATTTCAGGTATATTTGATACGACAGAGAATTTATATTCGGCAAGAAATAATGGCTGGTGCCCGGGACAGTTACCTTATAATTATTTATGGTCAACATATAATCCCTCAATTAACACAGATTACAATGGCTATTTTAGCAATTGTATTTACAATAATAATAATGTTCAAATCACCGGCTTGCAAATTGTTAATAAAGGACAGGGAATTTATGATACCATATATTATGGACCCAATAATTCTCAGCAACCACCTCCGGATGAACTGCTTAACACTCAAGCAAACCAGTATTATTATGCATATCAATACCTCGATGCGATTATTAATTATAAATCTTTGATCGATAGTTTCCCCGGAAATGGAAACGTGAACGGTGGTGGAGTATTATATAATTTATATGATGCGTATGAAGCCCTTGATACAGGAAGCACTCAATCTTACACCGATAACCTTTATAGCGATTTAGAAAATTATTTGAATGCAAAAATTCAGAGTAACAATTATACAGAACAATTTAATGACATTGCCTATTATTTAATAAATATATGTAAAGCAAACGAACAAAAATATCAGGAATCGCTCACGGGATTTCAGTTTATAGCAATGTATCATCCTGATGCTGAAGTAAGATTGCTGGCATCTTGGGATGCTTCGGAAGTCGAAGACTTAATGAATCAATCGGCCGGAGAAGGAAAAGAATTGAGTGAATTGGAATTTAAGAATAAATTGCTTTCCAAATTCGATGTTATGGTCGGTAAAGATTCAACAATGAGGATGATAAAAAGAATCTTTGATTCAAGAAATAAAGAAATAGAAGATAATATTAAATCTGGAAATAACTCGCTTGTCCCCAAAGAGGAATCAAAAAATCAAATAATTAATAGTGATAATTTTAACAAATTAACGAATCCTATTAGCGGACAGAAGATAAATCTAAAATCAAAAGGTAATGAAGGTTCAAAGAGTAAAATCGAAGAAAATGAAAAATCTCAAAATGGCTCAAAGAATAAAAATATAATTAGTTCAAACTCTTCAAAAAAGAAAATTCAAATAGATTCCAAACGTAGAACAGAATTAATTACAAGAGCCGAAAACAACCTGAGAATATCTAATAGCTTGACGGAAAAACAAAAAGTAATCAAACAGAAAGAAGATATTTTGTTACTGGCAGGATTACACTCTAAAGATCAAAATTCAGAAGACACTAAGAATAACCTTCCGACTGTTTATAATTTGTCACAAAATTACCCGAATCCGTTTAATCCGATAACAAANNCTTGTAAACAATGAATTTAAAAATGCCGGAAGTTACACTCTTGAATTTAACGGACAGCTATTTGCCAGTGGTGTATATTTCTATAGGTTAATAGCTAATGATTATGTTAAAGTCAAGAAAATGGTATTAATTAAATAAAATATTGAATTAAGTCATCTATAAGCTGAGAGGAAACTCCCAGCTTATTTTATTATGAATAAAAATTTACACTAGTGTTAAGAATTATAAATTGAACTGATTAAATAAAAAGTTTAACTTATATTGTTCTAAGTATCTACAAGTAAATTGTATTTATTTTATCCTAACGTTCCCTTCCTTCCGGGGGAACGTTTTTTTATTATTGCCATGGCTGTATTTTCCTAATTTTTCAAAATAATTCCAAAATTCATTGTCCTTAATTTTTGGGGTATCATAAATTTTAGTTAAAATTTTTGACAATTTGTCACTAAGTGTAACCAATAGTTATATAGCTTCCTTATTATATACCTTAATACCATTTCTCTTAATATTAACTATGTATTCATAAACATCGGGAATACTTAAATTTGAAAATGCTTCTAAGGTTGTATATCCGAATACTATGTAAATTTGAATAGTATCAATATAATCAGCAATTATTTTTGATTTTCCCTTGAGAAATAATTTTTTATCTATATTTGCAATGATATAGGAATGATTCTTATTATTAGGGTCTATGTTCTTTTTAAAAAGTTCTCTTGCTTCTATTAAATGTTTTTTACTAATAGAAAAAGGAGACTCACATTATTTGGGGGAAAATATGTAAGAGGAATATTCGGAAAGTTTACTTCATCTAATTTTTGAAGTTCCATTGAACCTATCACAATTCCATTTTCAATTTTTTTGATGCAAATAGGTTTGTTAATACGTTCATCAAAAATGTCATATTGATCAGGTTTAATACAATAAACCAATCCTTGTTTGTTAATATTGTGTTTTAAATATTAATACAAATTAGTTCTTTAGATTTAATTATAAATCTATTTCTAATGGTTTAGATAATACCTCACCTGTAGCTAACGACATAATTTCTCTTTTAAGTTTGTCGGAGACAGGAATATCTTTTTCTAACAACTCTATTAATTTTGATAGCTTATCTTCTAGCTTTGGATTATTTCTTATAATATCTAGTCTTGCATTTTCATCAACCATAGTTGTAAATATGTCTTCAGGAGCCATCAAAGAACCTCCTTGAATAGCTTTTATTCTTGCAAAAATAAACGATGGAGTAAAATATTTCTTTATTTCTAATTCTTTCTTATTAACAAAATCAATGTCATTCTTTAAAACAATTTCAAGTTTATCATAAACCCAATCAAAAAAGTTATAAATAAGTTTATTATATTTATCAATCATCTCTCTTATTGGTATTTCATCTTGAGTCAATCCTTCTAAATAAGTCCGTAATAATGAACTTAATTTATTATAACCTAAAATTTCATTTCTATTCAAATTAAAACTTATTGTTTCTTTATCCTTGATATTATCAACTGAATAATGTGAACCTAAATAAGGTATATTTAGATGCTGATAATACTGCCTTAAATAATAAATAATTTCATAATCAGGTTGATTTGGCAGTTCACTTATCTTAATTTTAAATTCTGCAAAATACTTTTCTTCGCCATCTTTTTTGTAATATTTCATAACATTATGTGTTACTTTTAATAGAGTATAAGAACTGGCAACATAATTATGAATATGCCTGCTTAGCTCAAATATAAAATCCTGATATAAATTATAATTCTTCTCATAAAATAAATGTCTAGCTTTTTCCGGATTGCCACCGAACTCAATTAATTTCAATAATTCATTTGAATTTCTATTAAATATTTCTAAGCAATTTTTTAAATTATTTAGAAAATTAATTCTTTTATATTGGTCAGTTTGATACAGTTCTTTTTGAATATCCATTATTTAATTTATATCGCTCCCAATAGTGAATAATAATTATAAGTTTAGATAATTCTTAATACGAATTGACAAGTCACGAACATAATCAAAAGGTTTTGTTGCAGGGTCTCCACTAATATCAGGAATATAATTAGAATCAAATTCATCTTTCAAAAAATTTATTTCATCAATTGTTTCTGCTATCTTATATCTATCAATATATGGATATTTAATAAACTCTTTTTCAAGTATTTCAAGTGCATCATCAAATTTTTTAAATTTATCAGGAAATCGTGATTTATGATGATCAATGAGCACTCTTATATCCTTTATGCTTTGAACAAATCCTGTAGAGTCTGACATAATTATAGTCCTTTCATTTTTAATGATATCATTCTTTTTTAGATTTTTGAAAGAAATTAAGATATTTGATAGCTAATCTCAAAAAGACTTTTCAATTTTAAATCTAATATATCCTGGTACTGCAACATCAAATGAATTTCTAATCTTTTTAAATTCTTCGTCAGTTGCATGGTGTGTAATTATCATAAATAAAAAATCAAATTTCGTCGTTATTGAATCTGGTGTTATAAGATTCAGATTATTCAATTTTATCTCCTCAAACATTGGTATATAGTACATTATCAAAAATTTTATTTGATTAAAACTATCAATATTGTCAAATAGCTCTGAATATACTTCTTCTATAAATTGATAAAATATTTTTCTTACTGAAATAATGTTTTCCGCAATTTTATGAAATTCATTAATTGTTCGGCTATTGTCAAATGCAGAATTATATTTTGAAATTTTTTGAAATAATATTTTAATTAAAATCATATCTTCCTGCGCACAAGAATATTTCCGTAATGGCAGTAAAAAGTCATTTAGTTGATCTTTAAAGCATATTATTCCACCCCCAATATTAATCCCCTCATATCCNNCCGATTGAATTTTAACTAAATAATCCGAAATGGTTTTTTTATCAATTTTACTTATTAAACATTTACAATCGGCTGTTATTTCATCATTGATTTTGTAATCGCAAGTACTTTTATTATTTTTGCCAATTTTTTGAGATTTTAAAAATTGTATGTCAACACCTTTATTTTTTAGAATAAAATATATATACAATTCAAAAATATCAGAAAAAAATGATTCTGCTTTATCTTTATTAACAATTTCACTAATTTTAGCTAGAAGTTCATTTTTTTCTTTAGGTTCTTTAAGATCCGTAAGTCTTTGCATAATTGTGCAGAATCTATGCATTGCGGATAAGTCGTTTTCATCATCTTTTAAATTTTTTAATTTTACTAGCTTTTGATCTTCCGTTAATGAATCTAAATCCTTTTTTTCTAACTTTCCATTTAAAGAATCCTTATATTTATTTATCAATTTAACTTGCTTTGATACAAGCCCAGTATATCCTCCCTTAACATTTAATATATCAAAATTTTGATATAAATATTTTTGAAGGTTTTTTCGTGTTTTAGGAGTTAAATTAATTTCTGGCGTATTTACCACAATTGCTAATGCATTATTTAACTCAACTAAACTCAAAATCTCTACATCTTGATTTAGTATGTTCTTGTTATAAAAACTACTATATTTAATTTCGTAATTAAATTTATTCATTCTGAAATAATTTTATTGCTAAGTTTTTTGAATACTTGTAAAGATATTAAATTTAAGTAATCTGATAAAGACATAATTTTTATATTTAAAATATTTCTCTCTACGATTTGGCTACAGATTTAAGAGAAAATATACAAATCAATAGAAAATATTTCCTTTTAAGGGAAAGATAATTACTTTATATTTACAATAATTAACAATTTTGAACTTTATGGAGATTGAATAGCATTCAATAGGGCACGAGCTAGTTCATCATAATCCAAATATGGTGAATTTTTATTTTTGATTTATCTTGTCTTTGATTATTTGAAAGACAAAAAGCTACTTTGTCATTTTCGGTAAACTCGTATAAAGTATCTTCATTATTCCAAATACTATTTTCAATTCCAGAAAAATCAATAATCCAATTATTTATTCTATCAAACCATTTTTTAAAATTATCTTTTTGAACATAACCAATTATTGAACATAGAAGTAAATTCTTAGAATATATTGATTTTTTAAATCTTGCCATTGCTCCAGATTCTTTAATATGGTGTCCTTTTCCCTCTTCTTCTTTTTGTACATATTCTTTTTCTCTTCCAAAACCAGGAGTAGGCAGCCTTTTACACTCGATATCAAATATACTATTGGAATCCGAATAACCATCTGTTAGAATTGTACCAAAATCAATTTTTCTTTTATGGTTTTCTTCTTGAATAAATTGTGGGTGGAAATAAAATGGATAATCATATTTATATTTTTTTCTATTTAATAATATAATTAATTCCTGGGTTATCGAGTCTTCATCAACAATCTTTTTTTTGTTGCATATATTTGGTAATTCCGTAATATATGATGAAATAAATTTGATAATAATTTTAACAGATGTTTTTTCGGCAATTTCTGTGAAAATAGGATCATTATATTTATAAATATTTTCACTTATCATATTAATATCCTTTTATTACTAAATCATTAAATACATCATCTGCATCTTTGAGAGCAACGCTTTTTAACCAATACCGAAGCTGTTTTGGTTTAACAAAATAAATTGAATTCTCATCATACATTTTTAAAACCCTTGTAATTCTAACATTCTTTCCAAGTTTATTAGAAATTAAGTTCTCAAGTTGCAACTCTTCTTGAATAGAATTAATTAAGACAAATTTATCTATGAAATCAGTGTAAATAAATTTAGTACAAATAAATGCTTTTGTTATTATAATTTCATCCAATTCAAATTTATATTTTTCATGTGCGTAAATAGAATTCAATAGCTTACAAAATACTTTTCCATATTCTCTGATTTCCAAATTTTTCGCATCGTTAATGCATATTTTAGATTTTTCACCTCTGTTAAAATATTCAATTAAGTATTTAATAGTATCATTTTTTATGATTTCTTCAGATTGTGATAATTCCAAACAAATTTTGTCATTTGGATAAGGTAAATTTAATATATCTTTCATTTTAATAATAGATGTAGATCTTCTAATTCCAGATTCGCTACTAGTCGCTAATATTAAAAATCTGTATAAATCATTTTGTTTGAAACTAACCACTATCTCATTTAATTCATTAATAAAATTATTTGGTGCGTGAATTCCTATTACATTATCTTTAAAAATTAAATCTTTTTTTATTAATTCTATGGGTATTGATTTTTTCCCAATTCTTTCCTTGATTAATATATGGGGTTGTTTAAATATTTCTTTGTTTTGAAAAGCAGTAGAATAAAAATATTTGTTTTTTTCTATAAATACTTTACTCCAATCAACACCTTCTTCAGTAAATGCTTCGGTAGGTAAAGATATTCTATTTGTTAAATAGGTAGCTTCTTTTTTAACTTTCCTACCAACAATATAACCTTCTCCATAAACCCACTTTTCTTCTTTTTTCATTTTTCCCAAATATTCCCCAAGTGTTCTAATAGTTTTCAACCTATCAATAATAAACCTAATTCTTCCTCCTCCTAATAAATTAGATTTCCAAACATATTCTGAAGTACAAGCTACTTCTATTTGTATTTTGTGAAAGTCATAATAATCTATTTCGAATGTAATTCTTTCATTTGAAAGCTTTGTTCTTCTAACGGTAATATGTAAAATGGTATTAATTTTCTCATTCTTATTATTTGAAGCAAAAACTGAAACGACTGGATAATTCGCTTTGTCAAATAAATTTTTAATAAGTGAAAAATCTACAATTTGAATTATATTAAAATTATCAAAAAGATATTTTCTGTATTTCAATGTATTGTTATATAGTAATGGACCAGAAGGAATTAATAGACAAAGCTTAGAATTTTTATCTTTAAGAAGTTTAAATGATTCTTCAAAAAACAAAAGAGCAATCTGATTTTGTGGTATTTTAGGTAATCCATAATTCTTACGTTCTTTTAATATGTCTAATGCATTATCCCCTTCAATTTTTTCAATAAATGGTGGATTTCCTATTATCAAATCAAATGTTTTTTTAAGAGAATTGTTTTTATACTCAAAAAAATCTGATTTAATTAAATTCTTTTCTGTTAAATCTTCAAATTTTAAATCACTCCAAATTTCTTTAGGAGTTAACTCATCGCACAAAGCAAGACTTAAACTAAAAGCTGCCAGTTGTATTGCATCATCTTTAATATCAACTCCGAATAAATTATCCGTAATTAATTTTTTTAAGTCAGATAAACCAGGTCTTATTAATTTACCTGTTTCATTATATTTTTGAATTTTCCACCATTGTATAAGTCTTTTAAAAGCGACTACTAGAAATATACCAGAACCACAAGAAGGATCGAGTATTGAAAATTTATTCTGAGATTTATTCAAAGGCATACATTCGTCAACTAGAAAATTAACAAGATGAGATGGTGTATAGACAGAACCTTTTTCCTCCCCTAAAAATTCATCATAAATACTACTAATTAATTCAATAGGTAGATATTTAAATGAATATAATTTCCATAACACATATTGTTTTTTTGTATATTCAAATTCTCCGTCTAAAAGATCAGCTAATTTGCTGAAATTTTTGTTCCTTAATTTTTTTGTGAATGAACATTCAAATATTTTTCCGTTAAAATGCTCACTAAGCGCACTTAATAAATTTACAAATTGACCTTTTTTACGTAAGACATCACAAAAGTTTTTTGCGCCGCCAAATTGATTAAAATAATTACTATTAAAAACACTACTATGTTCATCTTTTTTTTCTTCTAAATACTTTATTAGTATACTTTGAACAAGTAATTTATGGGCAATATGTGCAGGAAGCTCACTTTCGTTAATAAAATCTTTTTTTATATTTTTTAATCCTGAAATTAAAAATGAATAAACACTGTTTTTAGATAAATATCTATTTTTATTTTCCTCATAATCCCAAAAACTACCATTATCAAAAAGTTTAAAAGAATATTTATCAAATTCATTTTTAGATTCATACACAATTGATAATATATCTAAAGGATGAGTTTGAACAATGCTTCCTTTTGAAACTATTACTGGTTTTGTACAATCAAATATTTTTATTTCGGTTTTTGTAATAATGTAAAAAAGAGGTACAACCGAAGCACTCCAAAGATTTCTGTGAATATTGGCATTATCTCTAATATCATCCTCCTTATTTGTAAAATCATAAATGTAAATTTGTGCGTATGGTAATCTGCCGTCAGAAAATCTTCGTAAATATACCGCATCCGCTCTAAAAATCTTTGCCTTATCAAGAATAATAAGTTGGTAATCTTTTAATTTATTTTCTTTATCTTCTAATTGATTAACGAATAATAAGGAGGGTTCTTTTTCATCTTTTTTATAGTCTAATAATTCTAGTGCCGCTATTATCTTAGAATTGCCTATATTTAAATTTAGAGACATCTTTAAATAATGTTTATTATTAGACTAAATATACAAGTGAATTAATATTAATTTACTTATCTTTTNNATAAAAAAAAATATTTTATTTTAAAAATACAAGCCTTAATTTTATATGAATTATTTTTACTTTACCTTCATATTGATAGAATTCGTCTTTTTTAAATTATTACTTAAGTATTTATTTTATCTTTGTATTTATTTCAAAGTTATATTATTTCTACAAAAAATAGGGATATAGCTCAGTTTATTAGAGCATTCAAATGAGTCACACTGATCGTGGTTCAAGTTCACTCATCCCAAGATAAAGAATTTCAAAAAGTTTAGAATATAAAGCGGACCTTTTTTATAATCATCAGGTCAAGGAATTGAAATCTATTTATAAACTCAGAAAAAATAACTCACTTTACTCTCTTTAAAGCGATAGATATGAAATTATTACAGCGCTAATAATAATATTTTCAAATAAAATTATAGAATAAAATCGAATATAAGTATAAATTTTAAATTAAAAATTTATTAGCAATCTTTTCGTCAGTATTAAATTTAATTGGATTCAACGCAAATAAAGCAAATAATAATTGTTAACTTTAAGAAAAATTTTTAAAATTCTTATAAGATTGAGGTTTATAAATCAAATCTTTTTCTCGCTACGATTTGGCTACGAATAATCTTACTTTCTATAGATTATAAAGAAAATAATCCATTTTCTAGAACATATAAAGTGCAAATATTAAAGATAGATAGCAATTTTGGTGTTTACAAGAAATCACTGTCACTCAGGAGGTCGCGAG
>PNBM01000231.1 GCA_003135995.1 Ignavibacteriota bacterium
GGATATTATTTCTATTCAAAGATAAATATAGTTATGGATAGTTTATCGAAAATTTCAAGTATGCGAGTAATTTATTGTCCACAGGCACATCTTTGGTATTGGCCCTCTTCGGGTACAATGCAAAAAGAACCTTCAACAGATTAAAACCACTAAAACTTTAAACCTTCGAATCTTAAAACTTTCGAACCGTTTTCCCCTTTCACCTTTGACTTTTCACGCTTACAATATGATACTTTAAATAAAAATAAAGTTGGTAGTTCCTATATAAACGGCGATTACGATAAATCGAAATTTTCAAAAAAGGATAGGCAAGTGATTTCATCCAATGTTCAAAAATCATTTACAAACGAAAAAGTAAAACAGATAAATAAAATAAAAGAACTTGAAAACGGTTCAAAATCCAAAAATGAAAAAACAAGCTCAAAGGCTAAATCGGAATTAAAAAAAATGAAAACACTCGGAGATGTTGTGAAGGTAAAAAGACCGAAAGACATTAAAGAGCATATTAACATTATTAACTCGGATATAAAGAAGGTATTCGGAACTGATAAAACAACAGGAGCAAAAGATAAAAAGAATCAACTCCCGACCGAATATAAATTATATCAAAACTTTCCGAATCCATTTAATCCGACTACAAAAATAAATTATGATTTGCCGAAAGATGCAAAAGTATCGATTGTAATTTATGATATTCTCGGCAGACAGATGCTAAAACTTGTAAACGATGAATTCCAGAAAGCCGGAAGATATTCATTAACATTCAACGGACAACCATTCGCCAGCGGAGTTTATTTCTACCGCCTTGTATCGGATAAATATGTTGAGGTGAAAAAAATGGTTTTGATTAAATGATATTTATGTTTAATAATTCCGTAGATAAGATTTATTTATGAATTATAAAAAACTAATTAATTTACAATATTAATTAGTTCGCTTTAAATAATATTCAAAATTCTAACGATTATAACTGATGAATTTAACAATTAAATTAATTTCACTTGTTATTCTATGTTTAATGTTCATCGCTTCAAGCTGTAATAACAATATTGTTACCAATAATCAATCTTCAAATTATGAAATTCCCGCCTGGGATTACGCAGATAATTGTTACATTCCTGATACTCTTTATAAAAAAAGTTTTTATGATTATAACCACGTTACAGTAATTAATGGTCAGATAACTTCATTTGAAGATAGCAATCGCATCTTAGTAAACAATCCTGATTTTGGAATCTGGCTGCAATGTAATGAAACAGATTCATCTAAAAGGTTGGCAGAAGGAATTACACAATTATATGCTGAACCTGTTAGCGGTTATCCCGATTCATTGAAAATTCCTGATCAGATTCCCGGGTTAAAATTTTTCGGTTATTATAAAAAATTAAATTCCGGTGAATATTATATTAATCCTCTTTCGGGATTAATTATTTTTAAAATTAATGTTCCTGATAATTATCATTGTGGAATCACATACACTGTAAATTCCGGATACAAATATGGGAAAGGGGATTTTGGCTCAGGTATAGAGGATACTTTGATATTTAAAATGTTCAAAGTTTCAAATTGTAGTCCGGATGCAACTCCTCTCGCATGGGAACTTAAACTAAAAAACATTTATAAACTTCCAACCAACAATTTTACGCAATCTGATTTTACTTTCAGTGTTTACCATTATAATAATAATAAATTGGATTCAAATATCTATATTTACGGAATTCCTGCATCTTTGAATACATTGTTAGAGATTGACCGGTTTACAGGTAACTCAAAGTACCCGCCTCCCGACGGTATTTTCGATTATATTCCGGATTTTACAGTTTTGCCGGATTTAGGTTATATAATATTCCCGACACAAAAACCATTTATGGATTGTATAGTGCATAGCGGTGCCGATTCGGCACAATATAGTTTTTCGGAAATTTATACTAACAGAAAAACAGTTGTTCAGACGTTGCTAAAGGCGAATTTATATTTTCTTGCAGGATATTTGAAGAAAAATTAAATTTAATTTTATTATTTAATAAAATAAAATTAAATATTTAAACTACACGAACTTTATCCCCGTGCCACACGTGGTAAAGGGATAAAGTCGCAAGTTATTTAATGATTGTCAGTCTTATCAAAATTATATTGTTAAGTTGATTGCCTGACTTTTTTGGAAATTTTACTATAGCCGGGAACAAAGCTTGCATGGACATTAAAAATTTCCACAGAGGGTTGTCCTTTCATATTGTATTTTTTTACAATCGGCATAATTTTTTTCTCAATAAAGTTATTGAAGTCAGATTCGTTTTCCCAGATATCGACAATATGCATTCCTTTTTTATCAAACGCAGAGGTATGAAATATCGCGCCTCTTGGAGTATCCGTATCAAAATTTGATTCGTTACTCATTTTTTCGTATTGGTCGGGAGTTATGGTCTCCCAATACATTTGCATTAATATAGGCATTTTAAATTCTCCTAAAATTTATGTTTAAAAATTGTTTTAATTTAAATAATCGTGATTATAATATAACATATTCATCTATTCTGATTTTAATTAAATCTTTTATTTAATTCAAATCACGTCATCTGGTCTACTTTACCAAATATTTTATGATAGCCGGGAATGTGAGTATGATGAGAATTATACGTTTCCACCTGCGGTAAATCAGTAATTCCCATCTTTTTGACCTCAGGCATTAAACGTTTCTCAACAAATGTGTTGAATTCCTGTGCGCTATCCCACATATCAACGACATGGACTCCACGTTTATCGAAAGCCGATACGTGGAATAAAGCTCCTTTCGGAGTGTTACCTTCCCAGTTCACCGAGGAACGCAACGATTCGTATTGTTCGGGTTTTATTCCTTCCCAGAACATTTGAATTAATACTGGCATTTTATTTCCTCCCAGAAATTAATGTTAAAAAAATTTAATATTTAATTTGAATTTTGTATCAGGTATGAATCAGTATTACTTGCTGGAATACTCAGTTGTTACTATTTGTTATCAGACATCTTTTCAGGAAAAAACTTCGTTAAGAAATTTTTCACCTATTTTAAAACAACAATAAAAATCCAAAAAAATTCGAATTTTTAAAAATTATTTTTATAAAACTTCTCAATAGTCAATATTTTATAAATTGGAAAATAAAAAAAACCGGAATAGTTAATGAGGAAGTGTATAAATTAAAACAGGTGTCTTTTTAAATATTTTTAAAAAGACACCGTTATAAAAAATTATTTTACCAGTAGCATTTTTTTTGTATCTGTAAAACTGCCTGAAGTCAATTTGTAAAAATAAACACCACTCGATGTTTGGGTATTAGTAAACTGATTAATTGAAAATGGTACTTCATACGTTCCGGGCGAAAGTTTTTCATTCACAAGCGTTGTTATTTCTTTACCTGTGATATCAAAAACCTTTAATGTTACAAATCTTGAATCTTTAATCTGAAATCTTATAATCGTAGTTGGATTAAACGGATTCGGATAGTTTTGTTCGAGCAGAAATTTATCAGGGACATTATTACTTATACTATTTATAAATGTAACACCGCCATTCGTCGTTTTCAAAACTTTACTATACCATGTAGAGATATATCCTGTATTTACCGACGTAAAAGATATGCATGTCAATATGTCAGTCACGCCTGAAGATTGCACATTCCAGGTTTCCCCTTTATCATTTGTTTTCAAAATAACTCCTGTATATCCGCATGCATAACCCGTCATCGAACTTGGAAAAGTTAAACTATATATTGACAGTGTTGTATTTGAAGTAACGAGATACCAGTTGACACCTCCGTTCGTTGATTTTAAAATTCTGCCGGCATCAGAGCCATAAATGCCTGTTGATTCGTCCCAAAAATATATCTGGCGGAAATTTTCAAAACCGCTGATAAATGGGGCATTCATATTTGTCCACGAGGAACCGCCATTTGTTGTCTTAACTACGATTGCCGAACCCGAAACAAAACCCGTAGTTTCATTTAAAAAATAAACACTTGAAAAAGCATTAGAAACAGTTGAATTCTGCTGATTCCACGTTACACCTGCATCGGTAGTTTTAAATATTTTCCCGTTGCTGCCGGCTGTATAACCGGTATTTGGATTTACGAATTGTATTCCCCAAAGTTGTTCGGTTGTGTTCGTAATTAAACTATCCCAGCTTTGACCGCCGTTTGTCGTCTTAACGATTCGACCGTAATTGCCGCTCATATAAACGTTGTTAGGGTCAACAATCCAGATTGACATAAATCTCATACTTGTAAATAATGAGTTTTGTCCCGTCCAGTTTTGTCCTGCATTAGTTGTTTTATAAATACAGTATGTAGAATTATTATATAGTGAACTTGTCATCCATCCTGTATTTTCATCATAAAATTTAATTGCATTAATGGTCTGACCATACGAGAAAGTATATTGTATAAACCAGCCCTGCGGGTATATTTTAACTGAAGAAATTAAAAACAGAATGATGATGATTGTTAAATATTTCAGGAGGCTTTTCATTTTTATTAATTTTACTTTTTTAAATTTATCCATTTAAAATTGATTATTCAACATAAATAAAAAATCAATTTCGAAAGAATACTGACATAATAATCTTATTTAATTTATTTTTTTAAAATTTAGAAATAATATGAAATTATTATAATATAATTTTAGTTAAACAGTTTAATAGTTCTTTTTTAATATGTAATTTATACGTGCTTGAATTTTTATTTACACACAAATAGTTATTTATTTGATCTAATAATACCTTGCATATGACTGTTTTTTAATTAAAATTGTTATATGTAGTTGCTATTTCTTAATTAAATATATATATTGTAAATGAATGATTGAAGCATAGCAATACTTTAATTGCTCTGTTTTATAACATCAGAAGTTTCATTTACTTCGAATATATTAACCTGTGACTCTTGAGTCCGATTCTTCGAGTATGAATCCTTTTATCTGACGAATTATAATAACATATTGCATTTTAACAGAAACTATACTGAAATCAAAATTATTTCATAACCCGGTGTAATTTGCTCGTTCAGCTATTACACCNNAAAAAAATGAACATATACATTGGAAACATTTCGAGAGAATCATCTGAAAACGAAATCAGGACTTTATTCGAAGAATTTGGAAAAGTTGAAAATATTAATCTTATTAGAGATAACTACACAAAAATGCTCAAAGGATTTGGATTTATTGATATGCCCGACAAAGATGAAGCCGAAAAGGCAATCAAAAGTCTTGACGGACAAATGTTTAATGGAAGAGCTCTGACTGTAAATCCTGCCAGACCGAAAACTGAAAATTCAGGCGGTGGAAACAGAGATAAAACACGCAGATTCAGAAATTCATATTAATCATTAGTTGTTTTTCATTCCAAATCTGATTATTCATATATAATTCAATTAGGGAGGAAAAAATNNTAAGCTGTAATTCCTATCATACCGGCATTGTCGGTAGTATACTGAATGGATGGTATATAAATGCTGAATCCGCTTTTCTCTAAACATTTAAATTTTTCTTTTAAATAAGAGTTAGCCGATACACCTCCGGAGATTGAGATTTTTTTAATATTAAATTCTTTAGATGCCTTTAATGTTTTTCGATACAATGATTCTATCACAGCATACTGAAATGACGCGCAAATATCCTGCCTGAGATTCCCGCTTAAATTATTGAAATAATCTATTTCTCTTAAAAAATATAATACAGATGTTTTAATTCCCGAGAATGAAAAATCATAAGGGTGGTTTTTTATGTTAGCAAGAGGGAATTTATGGAACTGAGCATTCCCATTTTNNGGGATATCCGAGCTCAAGCATCTTCGCAACCTTATCGAAAGCTTCACCTGCAGCATCATCTATAGTAGTACCAAGTATTTCATGTTCGAAAAAATCTTTAACATGGATTAAAAGTGTATGTCCTCCGGATACAATAAGAGATATAAACGGAAATTCCGGTTTATTATCAGTTATAAATGATGAATAAATATGTGCCTGTATATGATTTACAGGTACGAAAGGTTTTCTTAATGAAACCGCTATGGATTTTGCATAGTTTAATCCGATAAGAAGTGCACCTATGAGACCGGGTTCAGATGTTGCCGCAATCAAATCAACATCATTAATAGTAATCCCGCTTTCTGAAACTGCATTTTCTGTAAGCTCAACAATTTTGTTCAAATGTTCGCGTGATGCTATTTCAGGAACTACGCCGCCAAATTCAGAGTGAAATAACTGTGATAATATTACGTTTGATAATACTTTATCATTATTTAACACCGCAACTGAAGTTTCATCACAAGATGTTTCGAAAGCTAAGGTTATCATATACTATTGAAGTTTTTAATTATTAAAATTAATTTGAATGTATGAATAAATATATATCAAAATTTTTGCTTTTATTCATATTTTTTTGTTCATCCGTTGATGCGCAAACAAAATTGCTGATTCCGATGGAATCAAATATCCAGACGAATCACTTAAAAGCTTACGGAATTGCATACAGGCATTTATTGGGAGGGCGCGAACTTGACTGGCTTTTGAATTACAGGGGCGGCTCATTTATGTTTGCATATTCACAGTCTCTTGAAAATGAATGCAAGGAGAAAGAAGTTTACTACGAATTATTAGACGGTACAAAAACGGCGCAGGTCTATGCAGAAGTGAAAGATGAAAAGAACAATATGGATGTGGTGAGGTTAGAGAAAGTCGCAAAGATTGCTGTATACGTCCCGCCAAATGCATTACCGTGGGATGATGCCGTAAGGCTTGTTCTTGAATATGCCGAAATTCCATATGATAAACTCTGGGATGAAGAGGTGCTGTCAGGAAAACTTAAACAATACGACTGGATTCATTTGCATCACGAAGATTTTTCAGGGCAATACGGAAAATTTTATGCAACCTATGGAACTGCATTATGGTACATTACACAAAAAGCTACAAATGAGGCTATGGCACTGAAACTCGGCTTTAAAAAAGTTTCACAATTAAAACTTGCTGTTGTAAAGAAATTAAATGAATATATTGCGAACGGTGGATTTCTGTTTGCAATGTGTTCCGCTACCGATACATACGATATAGCTCTCGCAGTTCAGTATACGGATATTTGTGATGTAATGTATGACGGAGACCCGCAGGACCCGGATGCAAACAATAAACTCGATTTCGCAGATTGCATAGCTTTTCAGAATTTTCAAATCGAGATGAATCCTTATTTATATAAATACTCTAATATAGATATCACGCAGGATTTACTTTTCGTCGGTCAAAATAATGATTATTTCAAATTAGTTGATTTTTCCGCCAAGTATGACCCTGTGCCTACAATGCTTACACAGGACCATACTGCATTAATCAAAGGATTTATGGGACAAACGAGTGGTTTTCATAAACAATTTTTAAAGAAAAATGTGACAATTTTAGGTATGAATGAAGGCACGGATTTTGTGAAATATATTCATGGGAATTATGGCAAAGGTACTTTCACTTTTCTCGGGGGACATGACCCTGAAGACTATCAGCACCTGGTAGGCGCTCCTGCTACTAATCTTAATTTATATCAAAATTCTCCGGGATATAGACTGATATTAAATAATGTCTTATTCCCTGCAGCAAAAAAGAAAAAATTGAAAACATGAAAGATGGAATATATTTATATAATAAGGTAATATATTTTTCAGAGAATAATTAATTATATTAATTGATGAACAATCTTTTGAAATGTGTTCTGATGATTTTTACATTTTTGTATTTCTCCTGTGGAGAAGACGAAAATGATTTGCAGAATAAATTCATAAAAGATGATTATGGTAATATATTTTCGACGGATTCACTTCCCAAAAGGATTATCTCTTTAGCTCCTAATTTAACGGAATGCCTGTATGCGATTGGAGCGGACTCACTATTAGTGGGAGTAACAAATTATTGTGATTATCCGCCGCAGGCTAAAACAAAAACCAAAATAGGAGGAATACTTGACCCTAATTATGAAATAATGACATCATTGAAACCTGATGTCATTTTATTAACTACGGAAGGCAATCCTAAAAATATTTATTTTTCGCTGAAAAATTACAATTTTAAGGTTTTTGTAACAAATCCGGGCGATATTAACGGAGTTTCAAATACAATTCTAAACTTAGGCAAACTAACCGGAAAATTTAAAACTGCTGAGGACATTTCTAATATTATACTTGCTAAAAAAAGGGTATTTGAATTAATGAATAAGGATATCGTAAGGAAAAAATGTTTATTGCTTATTTCATTATCCCCGTTTATAACAGTAAATAAATTTACTTATATTAATGAGATTATAGAATTATCCGGACTGGATAATTTATATAAAGACGAAATTAATTCTTATCCTATGATTAATTACGAAAGTGTTATAGAAAAAAATCCTGATTATTTATTAATCTCGGTTGATACAGGCAATACAAATTTAATTAATGACTACAAGCAAAAATTAAACACAGAACTGAACGCTACAAATGCAGTTAAAAAAAATAAAATATTTTTTATTGATGAAAACCTTCTCTCGAGACCCGGACCACGTGTCATAGAATGCATAGACAAAATAAGAAAATATTTATCAGGATAAATTTTATTATTCCGTTTATCCTTCAGTTTTCTCCTTATTATTCTTCATACCTGAAATTTCTTTTAAAATATTCCTTAAAATATATCCTGTATTCCATTAAATTACGATTAGCGTTATATTAGTATTTCTGAGCATCCATAAAAATTATATAATGTAGAAATTTCGTTAATGCGTTATTTAGATTGGATATTGCGAAATTGCGGGAAAAACAATAACCCTTATTATGCGTTTATTTGAACAATTTTAAACATATAAAACTATATATAATATAGTTTGGGATATATTTATTCATCCCGCTACTTATAGAATAATTAAATATAATCAATAAACGATATATAACAAAAACGACATTTATTCTGAATTTAGAAAGTTATGAATCTCCGGTTTTCGAATCATAAAATTTATTACTAAATAAATTGAACTATTATGATAGCTATGAAGTTATAACTACTTCAATCGAAATACAGATGCTTGGAAAATGATGAATTGAAAAATGTTTACGATGAAAAATAAAATGAACTTATGAGATTTAAAAAGAGTTTATAGTGAAAGTACTTTGAAATAAAAATTGAACTTACAAGAAAAATAAGTATTATTTTAAAAACGAATTTAAGCAAAATGTTTGAACTAATAAGAAGTAATAAGAGTTTTTAAAAAGAATTATAAAAAATATAGAGAACTTAGACGTCTTGTAATGGGTTCTAAAAAAGATAAAAAATAAAAAAATGATAAAATCAATACTCCATCGGTCAAATCCAATCAGCAATATCGATTATTTATCGATGAGAAATTAAAAGTAAAAATTGTTCTTTGTTATACAATAAGATTTTAAAATGATGACTAAAAAAAGGAAAAGGTAATTGATTATTTTTATTAAAAGATTTTATTCTAATATCGCGTGCATTTATAATCAGGAAAGAAACTTATTATCAGGAAGAATCAGGAATGTGTAACAATTAAATGTTATTGTCTAATGGGGAGAATGAGCAAGAAAAAAGCAAGGATATAAATAGCTGTTCATATAGTAAAGTAAATGAAAGAATTATCACATACGAAAATAAAAAATGAAATTGCTCCGGGAATAAACTGTGCAAAAATATCTGTATGATTTCATTTCTCTCCTAATTTAAATAAATAATTAGTTCAAAAAGGTTTCTCTAAATAAAATTATTAATTCTCAATAATATCTGGTATAAATATAAATAATTGTAATGATAAAATAATATCATTAAAAATTTAAAAAATTATAAAGCGTTTAGACATAAATATATTTAAAAAAATAAATATGAATTACAGGACTGGAACGAAATTAATAACGATAAAAAATAATCAAAAAATCAAAAATGAAAATTGAAATGAACAAAATTTCTAAAATCTTAAAATATAAAATAATAAAATTAATATTAATTATTTTATTATCGTTCTCTCTAAATAAAAGTACAGTTCAGGCTCAGGATTATGACAGTAAGCTGGATATTGCTTACAACTGTCTTAACTCAGGAAAAACAACTGAAGCTATAGAAATATTTGAAGATTATTTGAAATCATATTCAACTAATTATTCAATATACCTTCAGGTCGCTTATCTTTATAAACAGAACGGCAATAAAGATAAAGCAAAGGAATATTTTAATATTGTATCTTTAAATTCGAAAATCCCGGTAGAAGTCGAGACTGCAAATACCGAACTCGAATACATTAAAGCAGCAAGCGAACAATCTCAAGTTGTAAATCCGGATGAAGATGAACTTAGTCGTGGATATGATTATATAAACAAGAAGGATTATTATAATGCAATTATTGTATTTGAAGATTATAAAACTAAACATCGTGACGACACGAAAATATATATACAGCTTGGATATTTATATAGTCAGTTAAATAATTACAGAAAAGCTCTGGATAATTTTCAATTTGTAGAGGCGTTTTCAAAAAATCAGGATGAAATAGATAAATCAAGGATGGCAAAGTATTATTTAAAAGATTTAATCACTGAATCTTCACCGCGTTCAACTTCTCTTTATTTTTATAACGTTTTCGATTCACATTATTCGAATTATATATCGAACTTTACAGGACATCTTAATTTTAAAGCACTAAAGAATTTATATACAGGATTTTATGTGGACGCTTACATGGATTCAAAATCAACTAAAGGAAATATTTTAAATGACAGGTATCTTGAAGGTGGCGGATTTTTAAAATATAAGATATCTGAAAATATAGGATTTGAATTCAGAACCGGTTATGTCCGGGAAATTGATTTTGATAAAACAGGTATAAATTTTAAACCTATTTTTTACATGGGTACGCGCATCGGAAATCCTGCTTTTTATTTGAGCAGGAAAAATCCGAAAACAGATTATTTCTATGCTGATGTATTTTCTTCCGAATTATATGATTATAAATTCAGAAATTTATTCGGTCAGCTTCAGCTAAAAGAAGTTATGAGATACCNNTTATGAGATATATGACCGGCGGATATTCATTCCTCGAATTTTATCTGAGTCAGGTTGGATACGTTGACAGCAAACAGCTCGATTATAATAATTATGGTGAATTTGGTGTTGGTTTGGATTTCAAACCTAACTTAATAAGTTTCCCTGTATTATTTGTCGAAGCTACTAATAAAATATTCTTCGTCGGTCCTAATCAACAGTATTTTCAGGGTCCGTTCAAGAATACATTTCAAATTAAAGCAGGTTTTTTGATAAATTTTAATACTGGATTATAATGTACGACATACTTCAAATAATTCTCTGGGTCACAGCAATAATGGTCGCTGTTAGCGGCGTAGATGACCTGTATATGGATTTGCTATACTGGATTTTAAAAGGCAGGTATAAAAGCAAATTCCCTGATTTTTCGGCTATGCACTACAAAGCTGAAAAACCTATCGCAATATTGTTAGGCGCCTGGAAAGAATCCGGTGTTATTGGCAGGACTTTAAGTTACGCGATAAGAAATCAAAGATATAAAAATTTCAGAATATTTGTCGGGATATATCCTAACGACCCGGAAACAATAAATATTGTTAAGGAAATTTCGTTAAGAGATCCCAGGGTAATAGCTTGTATTAATCCTCAGGACGGTCCAACAACAAAAGCTGATAATCTAAACAGTCTTTATGCCGGTTTATGCGAATATGAAAAAGTATACGGCGAATTCGAAATAGTGATAGTTCATGATGCGGAAGATTTTATACATCCAAGTGCACTAAAACTATATAACTTTCTTATTGGATACAAAGGTTACCACGGAATACAAATTCCTGTAGTTCCAATTAAGAGTAAGCTCGGCAAACTATTTCACAGAACTTATTGTGATGCATTTGCTGAAATTCATACAAAGGATATGATTGTAAGGCAGGGTATGGGTACATTTATTCCTTTTTCCGGAACAGGAATGGGATTTCATAGAAGAACACTTTATTTCCTTGAGAAGAGTCAATTTGAAAAAACAAATGAAACCATTGAAAATCAAAATCTGTCAGTGGAAGAATTTACAGATAATAATGGACGAATAGTGGAATTATCGGAAGACTATTTTAATAATAATGAAGAAAATACATTGGCTCCGCTTCCATACAATGATACAAGTTACCAGGATGATCCCTTCGTAAGTCTTAATACAGAAAAATCAGGTTATAAAAGAACTACGGAAAGCGTTATTAAACGATTTACAGCAACTTTTATGATACTATTGTTTGCAGCAATCGGATTTTTAGTTTATGAAGGAAATGCAGAAAACGAATCATCTTCAGAAGGTATTAAAAATGATAATGGTATAATAATACAAAAAGTATACGCCTCGGATAAACAATCTGCAGGATTTTTAAATGAACAATCTATTAAGGATAACAGGTCGGAAATTCTGGAAGGTTATTCAGATTTTAAATATAATGTTCTCTACGTTCCTATAGAAGGTGGTAATTTCGGTATTCAGGAATCTCTCTGGGGTTCTCCTGAAGCAGCAAACGACAGGCTGGGTATGATATTAAATCAACCTTCGCTGAATTATTTAAATGGATACATAAGTAAATCGGTCAATAATAACAAGACAGATTATAAAGTGATAATAGGTAATTATGAAAATCTTGATGAAGCAAGAAAAGATGCAATAAAAATAAGAAATATTTTTAATAACTAAAGATTTTAAGAAACTTAATTAATAAAAGATGAATAAAGAATTTCAAACACAAAACGCATCAACAAAATCGGAACTTGATAAATTCTTTCGTCAGTGTACCAAAGATAATCAGAATTCTGTTCTGAAAATCTTAAATGACAATATAAAATGGGATGATATCCGGAAACTTGTTGACAATAATATGTCAGGGAATTCTGATTACAAACTTAATGACCCTATTAATATAATAATGATAAAGGCTATAGTTATTGGAAAATTATTTAACCTTACAGATTACCAGCTCCCTTTCGAAATTGCGGAAAACAATAATTTCAAAAATTTCCTTGATATCAAATATCTGGATAATATTCCAAAAATAAAAACAATTTCTGCATTTCGCAGGAACTTGGAAAATAATAATGTCTATGATAAATTATTTGATAGCATATATGATTATTTAATGAGTGCAAAAGAAGGACTTAATCTTTTTGTGAAAAAAGATAATGCCGTTGCTAAGAAAATTGAGTTAACCAATAAAATCAATTCACTTTACGGTGAAAAATTAGATAATATATTCAGTAATTCGGATGGTGCGAAAGTTCAGGATATGAAGAACAAATTATTGGATTTAAAATCAAAAATCGAAAATATATCTGTTGATGATTCGACTGAAAATTCCACGGGACTGCAGAAATTAACAGAGATGGAAAAAAAGATTGATAAATTAGAAGATGTAGTTAATTCTACGGAAAACGATAAAATTAAATATTCGGAAGAAAATGAATTACATAAGAAAATATTTGAATCGTTTTATAAATCTCTTGATGAACTGACATCTTTATCTGCGGACGATAAAAATACCGGCATCAATTCTACTTCAATCGTTTCAAAAGATAGTGCTGAATTTAAAGTAATAAATAAAATAAGCCGGACCGGCAAGACTAATATTATAACAGATTATATAATAGATATCCCGAATGCTAAAAAGGTTCAGGTGAAAGAACAGGTAGAAGTTAATCGTAAAAATCGGGAACCAATAATAATTACACCTAAATTTAAAAAAGAAGGTATCTTCAACGACGAAAATTTAACTGAAGATTATGAGCTTGGATTCAGATTCTTCCAGATTGGATTTAAAACAGGATTTTTCAACGTAAAACTTGACAATAATAACGAATCCACATNNCCACAAGAATATCGACAGCAGAATTTTTTCCGAACACATTCTGGACTTCGGTTAAACAACGTTCAAGATGGATTGCCGGAATAAGTCTTCAAAACTGGAAAACCCATAAATGGAAAGGAAATATAACAACGAAATATTTTCTTTTCAGAGACAGGAAATCTATTTTTAGTTTTATCGGAGCTTTCCTTTCAAATATTATATTTGCGTATTTAATCTATTCGGTCTTTTGCGGTTTATTCCATGTAACATATGTAGTGCCACTCGTAGGTTTTTCCTCAGTAATATGGTACCTGATGATAGCAAATTTACTTTTCATGATTTCGAGGGCAACACACAGGTTTTTCTTTACATATAACTGGTATGGGTTTAAGTACGCATTCTTCAGCTTCTTCAGATTAATTCTGGATACATTCGTAAACTTCTTTTCCATAATGAGATCTGTCGATGTGTTCAGAAAAACTAAAAAGAAAGTTG
>PNBM01000274.1 GCA_003135995.1 Ignavibacteriota bacterium
TTTATTTTATAAATTTTAGAAACATTCAAATCTAATTAATATATTAATACGCTGCAATTACTATTTTTATCTTCTTAAATATTTATAATTCATAGACTTGATATAAAATAAAAACAAAAAAACCGGATTAAAAAATTCATAAAATTCACTAAATTCATAAAATTGAAAATTCGTAAGATTTGAAAATTGTTTACAGATTAGGAAAAATAAACAGGCTGTTCATACGTTGTAAAATAAAAAGATTTCAGTGGAATCAGCGAAATCATTTTAATCATTGATTCGAACTTTAGAAGTCTTTTGTTTGTTTTATTTAAATGGTTAAATATTTATAAAATAGGCTTTTAATCACATGCCGGAATAATTATTACTTTACAATTGAACTTAAAAACAATAATGTTCTAAATCTTAGATAGTTATGAAGATCTTCGATTACGTCTTTTATCAATAGTAATTAAGATTCTCAACACATAAATTTGCAGTTGAGAATATCAAAGGACCGGAATATTAAAGGAGAATTAAATGAAAAAAGAATCAAAGCCAAATGAATTAAATATAGAAAACGATATTGTTACAAAATCGCCAAGTGGAAACGGTAAATATGACAAGAACGAAATAATTACAGATTACAAATTANNATATTCGGAGATGGCAAGGAAATTGCCCAGATAGCTATGGCGAAAGTTTTCAAAGACGGAGATTTTCGTTCGGGTTATTACCGCGACCAGACTTTTGCTCTCGCAACAGGTATGGTTACAATTAAGCAAATGTTTGCACAACTATACGGTGACACAGATATAAATCACGAACCGCATTGTGCAGGCAGGCATATGAATAATCATTTCGCATCACGACTTCTCGATGAAAACGGAAAGTGGAAAAACTTAATGAAGATGAAAAATACATCTTCTGATATTGCTCCGACAGGTTCACAAATGCAAAGACTTCTCGGGCTTGCCTATGCTTCGAAATTATACAGACAAAATTCCGCTTTGCTCNNTCAATATGAAAGAATTTTCCATAAACGGAAATGAAGTTGCATTCGGAACAATCGGAAACGCAAGCACAGCGGAAGGTATGTTTTACGAAACTATAAATGCTGCCGGAGTACTAATGGTACCTATGGCAGTATCAATTTGGGATGACGGATTCGGAATTTCGGTTCCGAATGTATTTCAAGTTACAAAATCGAGCATTTCGGATGTTCTCTCAGGATTCGAATACCAGGAAGAGCTTCACCAGGGATTTTTAATTTACAGAATTCCGGGTTGGGATTACGAAAATCTCATAAAAAAATATAAGGAAGGAATTGCCATAGTCAGGGAAAAACATATTCCGGCAATTTTTCATATAACGGAAATGACACAGCCTTTGGGACACTCCACAAGCGGCTCTCACGAAAGATATAAAACGAAAGAACGCCTGCAATGGGAAATTGATTTTGATTGCATAAGGCAAATGCGGACATGGATGATAGAAAAAAACATCGCAACAGAAGATGAATTGAATAAAATCGAGGACGAGGCAAAAATATATGTTAAAAATATGCAGCAGGAAGCGTGGCGAGAATTTCTTGCTCCGCTTAAAAAAGAACGCGAAGAAGTAAGCAGGATATTTGTTGAAATGACTTCCACGAGCAAAGCGGCTGATAAAATTAAAGATATAAATAATTCGATGCTGAGAAATCTCGACCTTGAGCGGAGAGTAACAGAGCAGGCAGTTTTCGATGTTTTAATTGCAGCAAAAAATGACCCGCAACCGGTTAAACAAAAATTGCTCGATTGGGAAAATAATTTTCTTAAAGAAAACGAAAAAAGATTCAGTACACATCTATACAGCGAATCAAGCGAAAGTGCTTTGCTTGTGAAAGAAGTTAAACCTGTTTATAAAGACGATTCGCCGATGATAGCCGGACGCGAAGTATTGCTTGCATTTTTCGATGAAGCATTTAAACGTGACCCGAGAATTTTTGCAATCGGTGAAGATGTCGGACGGCTCGGCGATGTAAACCAGGGAATGGCAGGACTTCAGGCGAAATACGGAGATATCCGGGTAACCGATACCGGAATCCGTGAATCAACAATAATTGGTCAGGGAATAGGCGCGGCTTTGCGCGGACTGAAACCGATTGTTGAAATTCAATATCTCGATTATTTATTATATGCAGTGCAAATAATTAGCGATGACCTTGCAAGTTTGCGCTGGAGAACAGCAGGCGGACAAAAGGCTCCGGTTATAATACGAACAAGGGGACACAGGCTGGTCGGAATACATCACTCAGGTTCACCGATGGCAATGATTATTAATGCGTTTCGTGGTCTTTATGTTTGTGTTCCGAGAAATATGACACGTGCGGCAGGATTTTATAATACACTTTTAAAATCCGATGATACCGGTTTGATAATAGAAAGGTTGAATGCTTACAGGATTAAAGAAAAACTTCCGGCAAATGTTGGTGATATTACAACACCGCTCGGAATACCGGAAATAATTGAATCCGGAGATGATATAACAATAGTTACGTATGGAGCCTGCGTAGATATTGCGCGGGTTGCAACAGCAAAATTAAGAAATCTCGGAATTTCGAGCGAGTTAATCGACGTGCAAACTTTATTGCCGTTTGATATTAACGGTGTAATTTTGAACTCATTAATGAAAACAAATAAGATTCTTTTCCTCGATGAAGATATGCCCGGTGGTGCAACTGCTTATATGATGCAGCAGGTGCTCGACGAACAGGGCGGTTATCAATATCTTGATTCAAAACCTAAAGCATTGAGCGCAAAGGCTCACAGACCGGCTTACGGCGGTGATGGTGATTATTTCTCGAAGCCGAATTCGGAAGATATTTTCCGTGCGGTTTATGAAATTATGCGTGACTCAGACCCGAAAACTTATCCAATATTTTATTAATATGCTTTTTACCACTAAGAACACTAAGTGCACTTAGTGCTCTTAGTGGTATATAAATTTATTTCATCAAAATCATCTTCTTCGTTTCCGAATAATCGCCGGCAATTATTTTATAAAAATAAATTCCGCTGGATAATTTTGTCCCGTCGAATTTCACTTCATATGTTCCGGGTTGAAGATTTTCGTTTACGAGTGTAGTAATTTCTTTTCCGAGAATGTCATACACTTTGAGAACTGTCATCCCCCCTACCCCCCTTCCAAGGGGGGAAAGAACCGTTCCCTGCCCCCCTTCAAAGGGGGGAATACCCGTTCCCTGCCCCCCTTCAAAGGGGGGAAAGAACCGTTCTGATTCCCCATTCCAAGCAAGCGAAATCATTCCCGTCCGCTGAAGCGGACGGGAATGACAAACGATTAATTGTTATAATATCTTAAAAATTCACTACAAGGTTTGCGTGCGGGACGAGAACCTGCTGGTTGGTTATTAAAGAATATCTGCTTTTTACATCTACAAAACCCTGTACACTTAAACGGCTGTTATATCTATATACACTCCATACTGCATCTGCTAAACTTAAAACGTGATTTATAATTACACCCGTAAGAGTGAGCGAGCCGTTATTATAATAATCATTTGCTTTCTGTCTTTCGGTCATATAATAATCAACCTGCGGAATATGATAATCCTCAAAATTATTTTTATTTATCACAGAAGTATTAGCAGTCGACCATCCGCAAATAAAAGTTTGATATTTCCCGATCACTTCATAATATTGTTGTTCTCCGGGCTGAGGGAGTGTATGTGAAAATCCTGAGGCTTGTTCACATATATTAATTTGTTGTTTTAATAATACAAGGTCTATATTTGGGTCCGTGCTAATACCATTAGATTCTGGGAAACTCTGTGCTTTCAGCCACGCACCGTATTTCCTCATATCCCAGTTCTGGTCTGCATAATTTTGGAAGAAATTAGTTTGATTGTTTCCTTTATTCTGGAATACAGCGTATAATATCCATAAACCGCCTTCTACTCCGAGAAAGATTGCACTCTTAATATAACTCTTTGCATAAAACTGACCTGCACCGGGAATTAAACCTGAAAATACAGCACCCAGTAACGGGGATTTTTCATTCGGATTGGATGGTTTATCAACATTTTCATTTTTCAGGCTGTCTCTTAATTTAATCTTTGAATCTCCATAGACGATTTTGTTCTCTAAATCAAGTAATTTTTGATTTTCACTATTTAACTTCTGAGAAGAAATGTTTTCTTTTTTCGTAATTATTTCTTTACTTTGAGAAAATACATTTACAACAGTAAATAATAATATTACTGTCAGAGCTTTTAAGAGCAAATTATTTTTCTGCATAATTAATAATAAATTTTTTTAAGAATTAGGGCATTACCCGGTAAATATGTTGCCTTAATCTTTTCTCCTTTTTTAAATTTTGAAACTGTTTTTTGTAAATCGAGTTTACCTCTTCCGATATCAACCAAACATCCGATAATTGCTCTGACCATACTGTGTAAATACCTGTCGGAAACAATTCTGAAATATATTTCGTTTCTGTTAACTTTAAAATATTTTAATTCCTGAACATTGCAAAAAAAATCATGTTTGTCAAAATCATTCTTGCAAAGAGATTTAAAACTTTTTCTTCCTTTAATTACTTTTATGAGCTTATCAATTTCCCCGAAATCCAGTTTATATATTAATTTATAATAATGGTCTTTAGCTATTGCTTTTTTAACAGTCGTGATGTAATANNAAATTTTAAAGGTACTTTAGCAAGTTTTTTTATGCTTATCTCATCAGGCAATATTGAATTTAATGAATATAAAAATTTTTTTACATCCTCAATCTTTTTTTCTGTCTTGAAATTCGCTATCTGGTTCAGGGCGCTGACACCCGTATCGGTCCTGCCCGCACCTATTACTGATATTTTCTCATCAAGTAATTTTGTTAAAGAACTTTCTATGTATTCCTGAATTGTATTCTTCGTATTCTTTTGTCTCTGCCAGCCGTTGAATTTGTTTCCGTCGTATTCAATGGTTAACTTATAATTATTCATCGAAAATTAAAAAGTCTTTACAAAATTCAGTTTAAGTCCGTCATATCCGTTTCGGCTGTTTCTTATTAATTCGGAATTTATCCTCATTGAACCGGATTCGTTTTTATGACTTTTATTGGTAATTAAAAAAGCACTGATTCCGCTTACAATTCTGTTAACTACTAAACCGGTTGCAAAAATTATTCTATCGTTATAAACACGTTCACTCTTTTTCCTTTGGCTCTCGAAAGCAGACATGTCACTTGAATTATCCCATGACCAGAAAGAAGCATTGACATCGTACAATTGGTCATATTGACCTTTACTTAATTTATCATTATTGTAATCGTAAATGGTATTATAATTACCCACATTGGCATAATAATTATCATCTTTCCCGCTTTTGTTCAACCCGGCATGCACTGCGGCGAAAGTACGGGAATCATCCCTTAAAGAATTACCATAAAGATTAAATCCTAAAACTCCGAGCCAGCAAGCGGCTTCAGAAACGAAAAAATATTGACCGACATCGAGCCTGTCTGCATACCAGTGTCCCGCTCCGGGCAGTAACAACGAAAGAAGCAAAGATACTGCAGGGCTTTTATTTGTTTTGGTCGTATTTATATCAACATTATTATTTTTAATAGTATCGTTTAGTAATCTTACGGACAATTCTTTTTTTAAATCGGGATTATTGATTGCATTATTTTGTGCCAATGAGATATTAACACATAAAATAATTAAAATAATCGATGTTACGGTTTTAGACATTTTATTTTTTGTTTGTTTCTAAAAGTTTAGTTATCCTTTTTGAAAAATCTTCAGGTTTTAAAAAACCCGTTACTCTTAATTCTTTAATTTCATCTCCGCCCGGATTCATGAATAATACGACAGGAAGCCCTTTTATTCCGAATTTATCGGTTATAGCGGAATTTTCTTTAGTTAAATCTATTTTAATATTATTTAACGATTTTGAAAGGTCAACAATTCCTTTATCAGTATAAGTATATTCATCGAGTTCTTTACATTGAGCACACCAGTCGGCATAGAAATCAATCATAACCGGGGTCTTTGCCGATTTAATCGAATTTTCAATATCGCTTACCGAACTTAACATCTTCCATTCTACTTTTTGCGTTTGTTTCTCCGGTTTGAGACCCCACGTTCCGTAGATTATTGCAACAATAGCAATTACTATTTTAATTTTTGAAAAAACGTTTGAGGTTTTTCCTTTCTTATCGATTAATAAAAGATATATACCTGAAAGTATAATGTAAAGTGGAAAAACAATATTGAATAAATCTTTATTGAAAAGGGGAGCGAGGGTATTTAATCCCATACCAACCAAAATGAGTCCGAAAATAATTTTTACGCCTTCCATCCATTCGCCTGAGCGGGGCAATTTACTTATTGAACTTGAAAACGTTGCAAGGAAAACGTACGGTAAACCTAAGCCGAGTGATAAAACAAAGAACAATAAAAATCCCATAAACGGACTGCCGATTTTTCCGACATAAACAAGTAAGCTCAGTACAAACGGACCGATACACGGNNCACGGCGCGGCAATGAATCCAACCAAAAATCCCATTAACATCGAACCAAAATATCCTGACCTGTTTTTATTTCCGGCTAATGCGAGTTTTTGCGGAACTCTAATTTCCCATAATCCGAACATACTTGTAGCCAATGCAATTAAAACAAGAGCAACACCGATTATTACTATTGGATTCTGCAAAGCTGTTCCGAGCAGGCTGCCTGTTAAAGCGGCAAATAATCCAAGCGCTGAATAGGTAATCGCCATTCCGAGCGCATAAAATACACCCATCATAATACTTTGAAATCTGTTGCCGCTTGCCTGGGCGCCGAAATAACTGATTGTGATGGGAATTAAAGGATAAATGCAAGGCGTCAGGTTTAAAGCAAGTCCGCCAAGGAAGATAAATATTAATCCTAAAAATAAACCTCTCTCCTGTATGAAATCGGATACTTTTGTTTCATCAGGATTAGAGCC
>PNBM01000300.1 GCA_003135995.1 Ignavibacteriota bacterium
ATAAAATACTTTATTAAAAAGAAAATTGCAGTGAAAAAATAATTAAGAGCATTTGCCACAGATTTACACTGAAAGAAACTGATTAACACAGATTTTTAAGAGCTTTCGATAATGATTATTATGATTTATATGATTTGATATGATTTTTTTATAATATTAAAAAGCTCTTCTTCGTGTAATTCGTGTCAAATTTCTTGCTCTTCGCTATTTCGCTTTTTCACTATTTCGCTATTTTTTTTGTACGGATTTTGTGCGGGTTTTAGACGGATTTTAAATTGATTTTACAGTAGTTTAGTTACTTTGACACTGATTATCACGAATTATGCTAATTTTTAAAATCAGTAAAATATTGGTAAACTATTAGTAAACTTTTCAAAGGCAAATGTTAAAAGCATTTCACTGAGACCCACAGAGTGCGCACAGAGATACACAGAGAAAAGCNNAAAAAGCAAAAGCTATTAACAATTCACTATTTCATTCGCTCTTTGTCATTCCAACATGTTCTTAGCTGAATCACTATTTTAAAAGCCTATGTCAAAGAACACAATTCATCCCGATACTTCGGAATATTTAAACCCGGCAACAGACCATAATATCTAATGCCATATCAATATAAGGTTATTGTTTCTGTATGTCAAGAGAAAAATTAATAATCTTTTTTGCGTTCTCAGAATAGAAATCCTATCTTTTGTAGACTCTCCACTCTTAACTCCTTGATATTCCAATATAAAAAATAGTATCAATTTTGTAAATAATTAATCATATATTGCAGAAGTACCGATAACTATAAAACGAGGAAGTTATCTTTAGTGGAGGACAATCATTATTATCACTGACCAAAATTAGATATAATTCGAAATCTAACCATCCATTTCAAGGGTTAACAAAAAAAGCAGTTTGAATTATTCGTTTTCATAAGTAGAATTTAAAAACTTTGAAAAATAATATTACAACTTTCAAAATATCAATATATGGATTGGATAATAAATAATAAAGAGTGGATTTTTAGTGGAATTGGAGTTTTCATTATCGCCTTTGTGTTAAAAATATTTTTAAGTCGAAATAATAGGACTATAAAACAAATACAAAATACTGGTAAGGAATCCACTAACATTCAATCTGCGGGTGATATAAACATTAACAACAAACGAAATGATAAATGATAATATTAAAAAATTAGAAGCCGGTAATGATTCTGTTAATTTGCAAGCGGAAACAATTAATTTAGGAATTGGTTATGAAGATGTAAAAAAAATTGCGTTAGATATTTTCAAAGATAATTTTATTAAACTTTCCGAAGAAGCCTCGATAATTGCAAAAGAAAGAGTTGAAGAGATAACCGAAGAATTTTTAGTTGAATTATATAAAAATAAACCTGAATCCATAGATTCTATGAGAAATCCTGATATGCAATTAGCAATTTATACGGTGCAAAAAGAATATGCAAGAACAGGAGATAAAAATTTATCTGATATGCTTGTAGATATTCTTGTAGATAGAGCAACGAAAAAAGAAAGAGATTTAAAACAAATAGTATTAGATGAGAGTCTTTCAATTGTTCCTAAATTGACATCTGAACAAATAGAAGCATTAACTATAATATTTATTGTTAAATATGCAAGACGATTAGGAATTTCTAATCTAGCCTTGTTTAATCAGATAATTGATGAAGTTATAAAACCTTTCACTGGTAATTTAACAAAAAATCGTTCTTGTTATCAACATTTAGAATATTGTGGCTGTGGAGCAATATCTTCATTTAGTATAGATATTGAAGAAATTTTTAAATCTTCTTACAGGTCAATTTTCTCAAAAGGATTCTCCAAAGAAGAAATATTAAATTTTCCCAAAGGTAATATAAAAGAAAATCAAAATTTAGTATTTTTTGAATCGTGCTGGGATAAATCTAAAATTCGATTTATTTGGGATAATACAGAGGAGATGGAAAACATTTTGAAACAAACCAAGTGGTATACTGAGGAAGAAATACAAAAATTTAAAGAAATTTACACTAAAAATAGTTTAACTAATGAAGAAATAAAAAAATATCTTTTGAGCATAGGGGATTATATGAATATTTTATTTGATATATGGAATAACTCAGAAATGAAACATATGACACTCACAAGCGTGGGAATAGCTATTGCGCAAGCAAATTTTCGAAGAAAAACAGGGAAAACAATTGATTTGAGTATTTGGATTAAATAACATTTGTATTATTAATTTTCAATCTTAGATTAAATAAAATAGAATTTTTTCTCTTTAAAATTTAAATTAAAACATGAAAACTTTTCTTGGATTAATCGAAAATTATACCGATATGTTAAATAGAATTGCATTTTTTACATTCATATCAAATCTTTTAATTATTATAATGTTGAAAAAAAATTCAATCTATTTTTCCAATTTTATTTTTTATGTTTATGACAACTTACCTATTCTAAAAATTAGTATTGATCCTTTGTTTAAATTACCCATAAAATTAATCTATATTGTACCTTCTGCTATAGTTGCTCTTATATTTAGAGTGATTTATATGCATAATAAAATCTCAGATCTATTTCAAATCAGAAAAAAATTTGATGTAAGTTATATTCTAATTCCATTATCCAAAGCTGTTGAAATTCCAATTGATGAAAATTACAAAAATGTTTTAAAGACAAATAGAAAAACATTAATGGCGGATGTTTTTTATAAATATGCGAGTTCTACAAATCCTCAGATTGACAAACATTTAATATGGATTGCATTAGATAAATGGTCTTGGTATTGGGCTTTTGTAGAGTTTCTAACTTCATTATTTATTTGGGGGATAGTTTTGTTGTTACTAAAGGATTATATATTTTTCTTAATTATTTTAGTTATATTAATTTTATCTGCTATCTTATGCATTTTATTAATAAAAATTTATCCGAAATATGCAAAAAATCAAATAGATGCAATTATATCGAATGAAAAATTCTTAAAAGAAATTAAAGGAAAATTATATGCATTATAATATAAAATCAACAATAGTAAAAAGTGAGAATGCAGCTAGATCAATAAGTCAGCAAGGTAAATATGTATTAGATTGGATTTCAAAACTGAATAAAAATTTTTGTATTTTGGATTATGGATGTGGATTATTTCGTTATACGGTACCTTTGGCAAAACAAGTAAAAAGGGTTATTGCAGTTGACTCTAATGAGCAGTTAAATAAAGTTCATCAATTTGGAAATGAAAAATATTTATTAAATGATTACAAAATAAAATATTTAAAAAATGTTGATTTATTTTCTGTAGAAGAGATAAAATGGAAAAAATTAAAATACGATTTAGTCTTTTGTTCAAATGTTTTATCTGCAATTCCAAGTTATAAATATAGGAATATCATACTTAATAATTCATTCGAAATATTAAAAGACAATGGAAAATTTTTTGTATTCAATCAATTTAGGAACTCTTACTTCAATAATTTTAAAGAGAATCCAAAAGCAATTAGGTATTTGGACGGATGGATGATAAAAGGTGACAAAATGTCAACTTTCTATGGCCTAATAGATAAAACCGAATTAGAAAAGGTTTGCCTAAAAGCAGGATTTAATATTGAACAAAGTTATATTAAAGGGGAAAGTGCTTATGTATTAGCTAACAAGGATNNAATTATATTTTTTGCGATACGATTAGAGCCGTGGGAACATTTACAAACAAAAAAAGATCATTATTAACAATATTTTTTCTAAATATCAGTCCAGATTTTAAAACAATATTTTTTATAATAATATGATTAATGGTTGAAATCAGGGGTAAACAGTACAAGTATTGTTTTTTAGATACTTGCATATTGAGTGAATATATAAAAAACAAA
>PNBM01000222.1 GCA_003135995.1 Ignavibacteriota bacterium
TGAAAAAAATAATTTATTTATTGATATTTTTTCAATGTACATTTACGGTTTACCAGCAGGGAATTGCTCAATTGCTACCGAATCTCGGCGGACAAAGGACAGGAACCTCATCATTGCAGTTTCTTAAAATCGGAAACGGGGCAAGGGGCACGGCTATGGGGGAAACTTTTGTTGCGGTTGCCGACGACATATCTGCGTTGCAATATAATCCTGCCGGCCTGGTGTTATTCAAAGAAAACGGAATTACATTCTCGCATACTGAGTGGTTCGTAGATACGCGTCTCGAATATTTCGGAGGTGTTATGCATTTCGGTAATAATGCATTAGGTTTAAGCGTGACTTCATTAAGAACGGAAGATATGAAAGTGACTACGGAAATTCAGCCGGAAGGGACAGGAGATTATTTCAGATTTTCAGATATAGCTATGGGCTTAAGTTATTCAAGAAAGATGACAGATCAATTTTCGTTCGGAGCAACAGTAAAATATGTTCAGGAAAATCTCGGAGAATTAACTACTAAAACAGTAGTTGGTGACCTTGCAACTTATTATAAAACAGGTTTAGGGACTTCAAGATTTGCAGTTGTTATTTCTAATTTTGGTTCACAGGTAGGTCCTTCTGGAAGTGTAAATTTAATTGAAGGCAGGGTAGCAGACAATTTCCAGAAATTTCCACCTCCGACTTTATTCAGGATTGGTTTTGCTTTTGAACCATGGATGAATGAGAGGAACAGGATTACGACAAGTATACAATTGAACAGTCCGAATGACAATGCGGAATTTTTAAATGTGGGTGCGGAATATGCGTATAAAGATTTTCTGTATATACGGGGCGGTTATAAATTTAACGTTTATNNCCATCGCCAAATATAAAGAACTTGGGTATGCACAGAGATTATCAATGAACATTATGTTTCCTTCGAAAAATTAAAAAATTCCGGCAGCAATTTTGCTGCGAAGATAAATATAAATTTAAAATCATTCCTTTTTCAGAAAAGGAAAAACAAAATATAAATGATTTACAAGATGAAAAAAAGTTTGTTATTGATTCTTCTGTTACCTTTAATCATACTCTGTGGTTGCGGGGACAGGCTTGATTTGGACCAATTTCCGGTTACAAGCGGCGGAGGTATAATTACTGTAAACGATACTACATATGTCCTGCAGGCGCCGGTTTGGACGGGATTTAATTTCCCTCAGGATATAATAGTCGGAAATGACCAGATAGTATACGTCTGCGATACAAAGAACAACGGTGTAGTCCAGTTGGATTTTGCCGGAGATAAACTAAGTACAAAATTATTCAGTGCAAATATTTTTCCAAAAAAAATATCACAGGATTATAATTTTGATTTGCTTGTNNTCTGATTACGAGTTTATATCCGACTCCAAATTCAAGTAAACTGAGAAAATATACTGGTGTTTCGGTTTATCCGGATAATACATATTTATTAACAAGAATAGGACCCAGCGACCCTATCGGAATTGATCACGGAAACGCTATATTAAAAGTTCAGGGAATTGAGTACGTTACACATACGGAAAAATTTACAGGGTTTCAGACATCGGGAAACAGCTTTTATTCTTTAGAAAATGTTTCGGGTATATCTGTTGCCAAAAACAGTTCAACCGATTTTATTATTACAAGAAATACTTATGATACCTCTTCATTAAATAAAGTTATTTATTTTGTTTATAACGATGCTAACGGTTCTTTTGACCCTAAATTTAATTCTCCGCTGCAGGATATTGCATCCACTAAATTCGGAACACCTTACGCGGTTACACAGGATGTAAATTTTAATATATTTGTTGCTGATGCACTCAGGAATCATTTGTATAAGTTCAGTCCTGCCGGGAAATTATTAATCGAATCTTTCGGAACTCCCGGAACGGGTGTCCATCAGTTGAANNTTATAATAAAATTCTGTACATAGCTGATGCAGGAAATAACAGGATTGTAAGATATAAATTATCTACAGACCTTAATTAAATTTGAGTCTGAATAAATGATGACAGATATTTTTTCTATCGGGACTGATAAGAATTATATCAGATAATATTTAATAATAATTATTATAAAATTTTTCGAATTTAATATTTGCAAGAAGTAAAAAAAAAACTACTCCTCATAAAAGGTAATGATAAATATCCTATCATTAATTATCTCTTATTATTTGCATTTTTAGTTTTAATTTCCGTTATAACTACTTTTAAATTGTTTCAGGATGATGACGTCTTCTGGCATCTTGCAACCGGAAGATATATTATTCAAAACGGACAAATTCCATCATCCGATGTTTTTGGATTTATTTCCGGCGGAATGAAATGGATTCCTTTCGAATGGGGCTGGGATGTAATCACTTTCATGATTTACAGTATTGGCGGATTTTACGCACTATCGGTTTTCAGAACGGTGATTGTGCTTTCAATTTTTTTCATTATAATCCTGATATTAAGGAAACAGAATCTAAGTTTTTCCGTTATAATACCTTTTTCAATTCTGCTCATATTCGGAATTCTCACAAGACTTTCGATAAGACCGCAGATTGCTACATATTTTTTTCTCATACTTATAATTTATATTTTTTTCAGACATAAATATAATAATACCGGAGAAAAAAAATTTCTGTTTCTAATGCCTTCCATTTTCTTGATTTGGGCAAATATTCATATGGGTGTTTTGACCGGAATCTTAATTTTTGCACTCTATTGCATATCTGAGCTTATAGAAACTTTTATAATTAACCGAAAAAATATCTCTGAAGAATTAATAAGGAAAATTAAATTTCTTGTAATCACATTCATAATTTCAGCAGCAGTTTTACTTATAAATCCGAATTTTATTAATACATACATTTACACGTTCAAACACTCTCAAATGGATTTACTCGAGCAAATTAACGAATGGAAATCTCCCTTTTCTTCTTCGAATATTTATTATTATAACGTAATAATTTATTTATTTTTTCTTATTACGGGGCTTGTAATTTTTTATTATTCATTCAGAAAAAAAGAATTGTTTCCGGTACTTGTTTACATTGTGATTGGTATATATTCGATTCAGGCAATGAGGTTCATTACTGATTTTATGATTACAATTTTTATATTCTGGATGATATCTATAAGTTTTCTGACTTCTAAATTTAATTTTGATAAGGTAATTGAAAATATAATCTCCAAAACTATAATTTTTATTGGAATTATTTATTTGATTTTTAATATTTACAACAATACTATTTATAAAGAATATCTGGGCAACTATTTCAGAGAAACAGGTTTCGGAGTGAATGAAAATTTCTTTCCGAAGAAAATGTTCGATTTTATTACAAAGGAAAATATAGATAAAATCGGCTCACGTCCGTTTAATAATCTGAAAATTGGCGGATATTTCATATGGAATTTTCCTGAGAACAAAAACTTTATAGACAGCCGCAATCTGNNCTTATATTATCTTTATAAAAATATAGATTTAAAAAAATATGGTTTTGAGTTATTACTTGAAAAGCTCAATGTCGATTATGTGATATACAGTACGCCTTATTTGATTTACAATCCCGGTGAAATAGAAAAAAATATTATATCATATCTGGCAGAAGAAAATAATAAATGGAAACTTGTTTACTGGGATGACAGGTCATTTTTATTTGTGAAAAATATTCCTAAATTTAAGGATATAATATCTCAATTCGAGTATAAATTTGTTTCACCATATAATTTTTTATTTGAACAGAAAACTCTGAATGAAAAATATATTTCCGACAGGCTGGCAGTCACAGGCGAATTGAGAAGAAAATTAATTGAAGAACCTGACGGTAAAATAATCAATGATATAGCAGAAAACTTTAAGAAGGTATATTAAATGAGCAAAACAAAAAAAGTTACAATAAAACCCGTAGAAAAAATTAATCCGAATAAAAAGTATTTTGATTATTTATTATTACTTTGCTTCGGAATATTTATATGCTATTTTTCGACTTATAAAATTACTGGGGACGATGACGTATTCTGGCATATGGCAACAGGAAGGTATATCATACAGACGCACAATGTTCCCTCTACGGACATTTTCGGTTATATGACTCAGGGTCAGGTCTGGATGCCGTTCGAGTGGGGCTGGGATGTTTTGACATATTCCGTCTGGTCATTCAGCGGATACACCGGATTGTCAATTTTAAGAACTATTTTATTACTTGCAATTTTTTATATTTATTTTGTAATCTTGAGAAAATTGAAAATAGGTTACCTGGTCAGCATACTATTTTTAATTTTGATTGCATTCGGAATAATAGACAGGCTGTCTCCCAGACCGCATCTTATGACATATCTCTTTTTTGCTTTGCTTTTATTAATCTTTGTTCAGTATAGGTACATTAACAGGTCTAATTATAAGATACTTTATTTCTTACCTTTGATATTTTTAATTTGGGCTAATATGCACATGGGTATAATTGCGGGAATGAGTTTAATGGGCTTATACGTAGCATCTGAAGTTATTATGTTTTTATATCCGGGACGATTTTCGAATAAAGAATTACCTGCCTTATCTAAACCTGATTTAGTCAGGTTATTACTGATATTACTTGCTTCTATACTGGTTATGCTCGTGAATCCTAATTTTTACCAGACATATATTTATGCATATGAGCATACTAAAATGAAAATGCTTGAAACGGTTAACGAATGGGTTTCACCATTCAGTAATAAGTATACTGACAGCTTTGTTTCATTAATTTACAAGTGGTTATTATATTCCGGAGTACTCACGCTATATTATGCTTTTAAAAAAAAGGATATTTTTCCTGCACTTGTTTACTTATTTTTCGCAGTATATTCTGTACGGGCTATGAGGTTCACAGTAGATTATGTATTAATAGTTTTTATTTTCATAGCTGTGACGATTAATTATTTTATTAATGCAATCAAAAGCCGGAAATTTCAGGATATTTTGAGGAATAATCCCGTTCCAAATGTAGCTGCCAGTATTATACTTATTTATTTGTGTGTATTAATCTCAAATAATGACTTATATTTAAAGCATCTCAAGTATTACAGGATATCGGGTTTTGGAATAAACTCGGATTTTATCCCGACACAAATGTTTGATTTTATGAAAGAGAGCAAAGTTGTCGAAAAAGGAGATAAAATATTTAATCATTTCGGAACCGGGGGATTATTTGTCTGGAATTTTCCTGATAAGAAAAACTTTATAGACAGCAGAAATTTAAATGATGATATATTTAATAAATATAACCAGATACTCGGCAAAGGACCCGGATTTGAACAAAAGCTTGATGNNACTCCTGACTTAGTGCGGGCACCGCAGGAAATGGAAACGACAATAATTTCTTATTTTTGTAAAAGCAAAGACTGGAAATTAGTTTTCTGGGATGATAAATCCTTTTTATGGGTAAAAAATCTTCCGAAGTTTCAGGATATAATTTCTAAATACGAATACAAATATTTGAATCCTTACACTGTAGTATATCAGAAGAGCACAATAGAAAAAGGATTAAAAGATGATAAGGCTACTGTAAAAAAAGAAATAGAAAGGAATATGGCGGAAGAACCGAACGGTGTAATTGTGACTTCTGCAATGAGGATGTATGGTTCTAAATTAAATTAAATTTAAAATATTAAATAATATTGTTAATTAAAATAAAAGAAAAAAATGAAAAAAATTATTTTCACAATTTCGTTTCTGATATTACTTGTGAATTNNATTGATTCAATCAGGATACTCGATGCCAATGGTGTCCCGATTCATAATGGACAGCATGTTACTGTGAAGGGAGTTGTAACAACGACAAATGAATTAATGTCAGGGACAACTGCTATAAAATATTTTCAGGTTCCAACTGCCGGTCTTGTTGCTTTTGATGCGGCATTCGGTAACGGTGCTATACGGGGTGATAGTATAGTTGTAACAGGATTAGTCACCAACTATAGCGGTTTAATAGAATTGTCTCCTGTGGATTCATTTCACGTCATAGCACAGGGAATCACAACACCAACCCCGATTGCAATCACTCCTACACAAGCCAGAAGCGGGGAACAATGGGAAGGAATGCTTATAAAAATAAACGGTATAATGAATGTTAAAACTACAGGCGGAGCTGTTGCTACAACTTGGACGACATCAGCGAGCGGAACCAATTACTGGATTTTTGTAGGAACGGATTCCTGCCAGGTAAGAATATATTCTTCATCTAACATTGCAAACACTATGATTCCAGCTTATCCGTTCAATATGGTAGCGGTTATGAGCCAGTATACTACTACAATTCCATATAATACAGGTTATCAGATTTTACCGAGAGATTTAAACGATTTAACAACTCAATCGGGCGGACCAAATATTGCTACAACACCTATGGAATCAAATATTTCACAAAACAGCGTTACAATTTCTTTTACAACTCTTTCAACCGGTGATACAAAAGTAAAATATTTTGTTTCTGATTCAATTAGTCAGGCGGTAGTATATACTGATTCAGCTTATAATGCTTCACCTGTTACTAATCACTCAATCGTATTAAACGGTTTACAACCGGGAAAAATTTATTATGCGACTATATCGTCCACTAATACGTCGGGAACGAGTACATATACTCCAAAGTATTTTGCAACACAATCGCACACAGGCGCGACCGGCAAGTGGGAAGTATATTTTAATTATCCTGTGGATACTTCTGTCGCATTGCCTAATAACAAAGCTGTCGGAAGTGCTGATTACCAGACGAGACTTATTCAGAGAATTGATTCAGCTCAATACTCAATTGATTTCGCAATTTACTCATTCAATGATTTAACGAATATCAAACAAGCTTTGATTAACGCAATGATACGAGGTATCAAAATCAGGGTAGTATATGATTCACGGACTCCGCAAAGTCTGATGCAGGATTTAATGAATGCAGGAATCAGGGTACAGCAGAGAACAACCACGAGTGATTTAATGCACAATAAATTTTTTGTTTTTGACGGCAGGAATACGAATGCTTCAAATGATTGGGTCTGGACTGGATCATNNTGGATATGGACAGGTTCAGCAAATATTACATATCAACAATTTTATCAGGATATAGAAAATACAATTTTCATTCAGGATGAATCTCTTTGTAATGCTTACACAAGAGAATTTGAAGAAATGTGGGGCTCACATAACGATGTAAATAATCCTTCGGTAGCAAAATTCGGGACTCAAAAGCTCGACAACACTCCGCATATTTTCAATGTGAACGGTAAAAGAATAGAATGTTATTTTTCACCTTCCGACAATATTATGTCAAAAATAATGACAGTTTTAGACGGGGCGGATAAGTCTATAAATTTCTGTATGTATGATTTTACACTTTTGACAATAGAAAATAAAATGAAAACAAAATACTATTATCCTACACGGATGGTTAGAGGTGTATTTGACAGAGGTCAGGTCGGTGCTGACAGCGCCAACGGTTATTTAATTTATGCTGAAATGAAAGGTATCAGCGGAAATCCTACTTACAACTGGAATCCGCCCGCGAAAGTTTTTAAAGATAATTATAATTCTTCATATTTATTCCATGATAAATATTTGTTAGTGGATGCGGATACTCTTGCAGGAAATCCCGTAGTGGAAACAGGTTCATTTAATTTTACAAATTCGGCACAATCCGGAAATGATGAAAACGTGCTTATCATTTATGATTCTTTGATTGCAAATCAATATTATCAGGATTTCGTTAAAAGAATTACAGATGCAGGCGGAAGTGTCGATGTTAAGCAAATAAGTTCGGAAGTACCCGCTAAATTTGTATTGAATCAGAATTATCCGAATNNTATCCGAATCCGTTTAACCCTGTCACGAATATAAAATTCCAGATACCGAAGAATGGATTTGTAGAAATAAAAATTTATGATGTACTTGGAAGGCTTGTCAATACCTTAGTTAATAAAGAACTGACGGTCGGCACTTATGAAACGAACTGGAATGCGGGTTCATTCTCGAGTGGTGTTTATTTTTATACTCTGGAAGTGAACGGAGTAAAGATACAAACAAAATCGATGGCTTTAATCAAGTAATAAAGTCATAAATGTTAAATGTTAAAGCTAAAAACTAAAAACTAAAAACAAAAACTAAAAAGTAAAATCTAAAGTTAAAATTAAAAGCTTAATTCTTAAAGTTAAATATTAATTGTTAAATTTTTTAAATTATTTTTTATCAAAATGTATGATAAAGATAATATAATTAAAGATAAAACATATAAGTTTGCTATAAGGATAATCAATTTATTTAAATATTTGTGTTACGAGAAAAACGAAAATGTTTTATCGAAACGAATATTAAGATGCGGAACATCAGTCGGGGCTAATATTGAAGAAGCAGTTGGCGCGATAAGTAAAAAGGATTTTTTAAATAAAGTCTATATTGCACACAAAGAAGCCAGAGAAACATCATATTGGATTCGATTACTTACTGATACAAAATATTTAGATAAAAAATCTTCTGATTCATTATTATTTGATTGTGATGAGATAATTAAAATAACCGGTAAAATTATTTCAACTGCTAAAAAGAATAGTTAGAATTACGATAATAAATGTGACTAATTTTTAGATAGGTTGTTTGCTTTAACATTTAACATTTAACATTTATCGCTTGAAAGAGGGGTAAATTAAAACTTTTTTTTAATAGCTTAAATTGTGTAATTTTACATATTAAACAACCAATAAATATAATATGGCGAAAATATTAGTAGTAGATGATGAAATCACTTCTATAGTTATCATGAAGAAGGTCCTCGAAGATGCGGGGCACACCGTAACTACTGTATCTGATGGTAACAAGGCTATTGAGAAAATAAAGGAATTTAAATATGACATTTTATTGACGGATTTCAATATGCCCGGAATGAACGGTATTGAATTAACCGAACTTGCTTTGAGGATTGAGCCGGATTTTATAGTCATATTGATAACAGCATTTGCAACCATACGTTCGGCTGTAGATGCTATCAAATTGGGTGCATTCGATTATTTAACAAAACCCATAGATAAGGAAGAGTTGCTTCTTGCAGTCCATAGGGGTCTGGAAAGAATTTCACTAATGCATGAAAATATTTTACTAAAACAAAAACTTGAACAAGTCGGAGATGTAGTAAAAGATGCTGATGATGAATATGGTACGGCAAGTAAGATTGTAAAATCGATGTTAACGGAGGCAAAGAAAGTAGCAAAGACTGATGCAACGATTTTAATTACAGGATTAAACGGAACCGGAAAAGAAGTATTGGCAAAATATATTCATAAGAACAGTACAAGAAAGGAACAGCAGTTTGTAGTTCTGAATTGTGCTGCAATTCCGACACAGCTACTCGAATCTGAATTATTCGGGCATGTTAAAGGTTCTTTTACGGGTGCTATAAAAGATCATAAAGGATATTTTGAAATTGCTGATAACGGTACGATTTTTCTTGATGAAATTGCTGAAATCGATACATTGATGCAAATAAAGCTCTTACGAGTATTACAGGAAAGAGAATTTTCCAAAGTAGGAGATACAAGGACCCAATCAACAAATGTAAGAATAATAGCTGCAACGAATCAGGAGTTAAAGAAAATGATAGCCGAAGGAAAATTCAGAGAAGATTTATATTACAGGTTAAATGTTTTTGAATTCCATCTTTTAAGTTTAAAGGAAAGAACAGAAGATATTGAATATTATTTCGGAAAATTCCTTAAAGATTTTTGTGATAAAAATAAAAAGCCGGTGCCTGCCGTGGATAAATCCACAAAAGATATTCTTTTATCTTATTCCTGGCCCGGCAATATCAGGGAATTGAAAAATGTGGTTGAACGTGTTTCGATATTAGCTGAAAATTCAAAAATCACACCGGACCTTTTACCGTTAAATTTATTGGGTGTTATTAATGAAAAAAAATATTCCGAGGATTATAATGATAATAAAGAAGAAACCATAAAAGAATTTGAGATTAATTTTATCAAAAAGCATTTGAAAATACACAAAGGAAATGTTGCAGCGACGGCAAAGGCAATTAATTTTCATCCTGTGAGTTTAAGACAGAAGATTTCAAAACTGGGCATTGACCCACGTGATTATAAATATTGATAAGGCATTTTTTATTGAATTACATTGTTTAAACCATAGAAAAAATAATAAAATAAAAATATGGATTTAGACAAAAGAAATAACGGCAAAAATGATTTCTTACCTTTAAAAGGAATAGATCATCTGGAATTTTATGTTGGTAATGCGAAGCAATCTTCGGTATATTATCAATATGTAATGGGTTTTAAGTTAACCGCATACAGCGGTTTGGAAACGGGTAATAAAAATTCTTCGAAGTATTTGCTTGAGCAAGGAAAAATCCGGTTTGTATTAACTTCTCCATTACAAAATGAAGGAGAAATACCGGAACATATTAAATTGCATGGAGATGGTGTAAAGGATATTGCGTTTGAAGTTGATGATTCAGAAAAGTCATTTATTGAATCTACAAAAAGAGGTGCTGTACCGGTTTTAAAGCCTACAGAATTCAGCGATGAAAACGGCAAAATTATTAAATCATCTATAAAAACTTACGGAGACACAATACACAGTTTTATAGAAAGAAAAAATTACAAAGGAATTTTTCTGCCTGGTTTTATTCAACCCGGCAGTCGTTCAATCGAAAATATTGAAAGCGTGGGATTGAGGTCAATAGACCATATAGTTGGTAATGTTGAACTCGGTTATATGAACGATTGGATTAAATTTTACGGCGAGACTATGGGATTCAGCCAGTTGATTTCTTTTGATGATAAAGATATTTCCACAGAGTATACTGCCTTGATGAGCAAGGTAATGCAAAATGGAACAGGAAAGATAAAATTTCCTATTAACGAGCCGGCAAAAGGAAAAAAGAAATCACAGATTGAAGAGTATATAGATTTTTATAAATCCGCAGGCGTGCAGCATATAGCATTAACATCGGCTAATATTCTGGAAACAGTAGAAGCTTTAAACCGACGCGGAATATTATTTTTATCCGTACCTGAATCTTACTATGAGACGCTGGAAGATAGAATCGGAAAAATCGATGAAGATATTCCAAAATTAAAGAAATTAAATATTCTGGTAGATAAAGATGAAGACGGATATTTATTACAAATATTTTCGAAACCCGTACAGGACAGACCAACACTTTTTTTTGAAGTGATTCAAAGAAAAGGTGCAAGAAGTTTTGGGAAGGGGAATTTCAAGGCATTATTCGAAGCAATTGAAAGGGAACAGGATTTAAGAGGAACTCTTTAATAAATTTAAATAAAATATTATGGAAACAGATAAAAGTACGTATCTGGATTTAGATGTCATAAATAATTTAAAAGAGCTTGGAGGGGAAGACGGGGACGCATTTTTTAAAGAAATAATAGGATTATATAACGACCAGTACCCCGAATTATTCAAAAATATAAAAGCAAATGCAATTTTAAAAGAGCCGCTGAAACTCTCTCAGGCTGCGCACGCTTTAAAAGGTGCAAGTTTAAATATCGGGGCGAAAGAAATCGCGTCCATTTGTAAAGACATCGAATTAAGTGGTAAAAATAACGATTTAAACAATATTTCGGAAAAAATTTATCAACTTGAAGCGAAATATTCTGAAACTATGAAAATTATAAGTGATTTAATAAAATAGTCATTAGATACTCAAGTTTAATATTTAAAAACAAAAACTTCAGAAATTTAGATTTTACTTATTTTTTTATTCCTTTCTGAAGTTCAGGCTAAAAAGCTTGTAATTAAGCTGAATTCAATTAAATCAAGAAATTCTTCTCAAAACTAAAAATTTAATTAATATTGGTATGCTATTTGCCTGTTTGTTATTAAGAGATAGGAAATATGTGCAAAGAACATAGAATAATGTTCATTTTAAGTTATTAAATTGATTATTTGAGTTGGGTATTTTGGGAGAAAATAGTAAACTTAAATAAAATATAGTTTGCATACTATTAATATCCAAAAATGCGTAAAAATATGAAAAATATCACACTAATAGAACAGCTAAAAACGATGTTACAGATTGAGAATACAGAACAACTTCAGTTAACTCTTTCCTGGATAAAAGAAATAAATTCGTTTATTAAAGTACCCGAGTATGCAAAAGATTTTCTTATAAATTTACAAAATCTTTTTGAAGATGTAGATGAAACGTATACAAAATACGAAGCTGAAATCATGCAAAAAATCAGAAGTTTGCAATTGATAGCAGATGATTTAAAAAATTCAAATGAGCTTTTATATGCGGAATCAAAGAAACAAAAATATTTACTTTTTTCATTAAGAGACATTGCAAAATATTTATATAAAAATAAGGGAATAGATAAACAACAATTAGATGAGTTAAATATAGAACAACTGGTAGATTTAGTTACAAAATATATAGAACAAAAAGATGTAGAAGATGGGAAAATGCTTTTTGTTGATGAAAAATTTAAATTTTTTGCTAATAATTTGCAGGATGTTGTTTTCCAGACAGATGAAAAAGGGAAATGGGTTTTTATAAATTCTTACTGGACTGATATTACAGGGTGGACACACGAAGAATCACTCGGAAAATCATACAGAAGCTTCATTCATCCGGATGATTTAAATATTAATGATTCAAATTTTGAGCAAATACTTCAAAAAAGGACTAATTTTAACAGATACCAGGTAAGAATCAGGACTAAGGCAGGAAACTTTATATGGGTAGAAGCTTATTCGAAATTGTTTTACAGCGAAAGCGGAAAAATACTCGGATTATACGGAATTTATACGGATATTACGGACAGGAAAAATTCCGAATTGGAATTAATTAAAACTAAAGAAACGGCAGAAGAGGCAGCAAGAGCAAAATCTGAATTTTTAGCAACGATGAGTCACGAAATCAGAACGCCGATGAACGGAGTTCTTGGTATGACAGGTCTTTTACTTGAAACTAATTTAACACCCGAACAACGCGAATATATAGAAACCATAAGAGTAAGCGGTGATACTTTACTGACTCTCATAAATGATATACTTGATTTTTCTAAGATAGAATCGGGTAAAATGGAGCTTGAAGAAAACCCGTTTGAAATAAAAGAATGCATCGAAGATGCTTTCGAATTATTGGCTCCTGAAGCTGTTAAGAAAAGATTAGATTTATTGCACCTGATTAATTCTGATGTTCCTGATTTTATTATAGGAGATGTTACGAGATTAAGACAGGTCCTTGTGAACCTCGTAAATAATGCAATAAAATTCACCGAGAAAGGTGAAATATTCGTAAGCGTTGATAAAATACAACAGGAAGATAATGATATTGTTCTTCAATATTCTGTTAAAGATTCAGGAATCGGTATTCCAAATGATAAATTACAAAAAATATTTCAGTCATTTACTCAGGTTGATTCATCAACAACAAGAAAATATGGCGGAACTGGACTCGGTCTTGCAATCTGTAAAAGACTGGTAGAATTAATGGGCGGTAAAATATGGGTTGAAAGTGTAAAAGGAGAGGGCTCAACATTTTATTTTACTATTAAAACAAAAATCTCACACATCAATCCGCCGAAAATATTTCTGAAATCGTCATTACCTGCTTTAAAGAATAAAAGGGTATTAATAGTCGATGATAATGATACAAATTTACAAATTCTGACTCTGCAGTGCAGAAACTGGGGTATGATTCCAAGAGCCGCATCGAGAGGCGAAGACGCCCTTGCATGGTTAGCGAATAATGATCCGTTTGATATTGCAATTCTCGATATGCTCATGCCTGAAATGGATGGTATGGAGCTATCCAGAAGAATACGTGAATTAAGAACTAAAGAAGAACTTCCTATTATAATGCTGACGTCGGCAGGAACTCTGGACGTAGATAAGTCAGAAACTAAAATCCTTTTGTCGGCTTTAGTTTCGAAACCGATTAAACAATCACAGTTATATAATATAATTGTGAATACAATATTAAAAGATGATAAGATTGAAATTGAGAAAGAAAAGAATGTTGTATTAAATAAAGAATTATCGAAATCATTTCCTATAAAAATACTCGTTGCGGAAGACAACATAATTAATCAGAAATTAATTCTTAAAATTCTATCTCAGCTGGGTTACAAAGCTGATGTAGTTGGTAATGGTATAGAAGTGATTGAGACTCTGAAAAGACAGAGATACGATTTAATATTAATGGATATTCAAATGCCGGAAATGGATGGATTGGAAGCAACAAGATATATTAATGCGAACTGGAAAAGTGACGAGAAACCGACAATCGTTGCAATGACTGCGAATGTAATGCACGGAGATAAAGATAAGTGCATCAATGCAGGTATGGACGATTATCTCGGTAAGCCTGTCCTGATTGAAGACGTACAAAAAATTATTATCAAATGGGCAAATTTTGCAAAGACACGCAAAGTTGTTAAAAGAAGAAATATTAAAACAAGTCTGATGCTCGATTCAGATATAATATACGGATTGAAGGAACTTGATGACAGTAATAATTTTAAAGAAGTAATTAATTTATATCTTGAAGTTGCACCTGCGTTAATAGACGATATCAAGTTATCTTTTAAGAAACAGGAATTCGATAATCTGAAAAAATCTGCTTATAATTTGAAAAGAGCAAGTTTGAATTTAGGAGCAAACAGGCTCGCAGAAGTATGTTTAAAAGTGGAAGCAATTAATGGAAACCATAGCTACGAAGAACTTGCACAGTTAATAGAAAGGCTTGATAATATTTATAAACTTACTCATGAAGAGTTGAAACAGCTTTAGTTCTAACCAATTAACTGCAATATATATTTATAGTTTATACTTGCTTAATTAGTGAGAATTCTGAATTATAGATTCTGAATGCTGAATTAAAAGCAAGAACGGTCTTGCAAATTCTGAATTATGAATTCTGAATTAAAAAAAGTAAGAACAATTTCTATAATTGTGAATTAAATACTTAAAATAAAGGCATTCATTTATATTTAAGAATTATAAATAATGATGTTCATAAATATATGGATAAAGAAAATATTATTCTTGATAAAAGTTATAAGTTTTCATTAAGGATTATAAAATTATACAAACTCCTCACCGATTCCAAAAAGGAATACATCATTTCAAAACAAATTTTAAAAAGCGGTACATCCATTGGTGCAAATATAAACGAGTCTCAATCAGCAGAATCGAAAACTGACTTCATACATAAATTAGGAATATCGGCTAAAGAAATCAGGGAAACCGAATATTGGCTTAAATTACTGAAAGATAGCGATTATATTGATAACAGAGCATATGAATCAATAAATAAAGATTGCACCGAACTTAAGAGAATTGTGAACAGCATCATCCTCACTTCTAAAAAAACAATTAAATAATATCGTATAAAGTTGTTCATAAATATTTCTTAAATTAGATTATTTTCTTAATTCAGCATTCAGAATTCATAATTCAGAATTTTTCTCTTAACATTCCTTTTTATTTTAACTATTTTTAAAAGACAAACATTTTCATTAAATTAAGAAAATATAAATGATTTTTAAACAACGTACGCACAATTGTGGTGAACTGAATACTAAATTCATCGGTCAGAATGTAACATTGAATGGATGGGTGGCAAAGAAAAGAGATTTAGGCGGATTATTTTTTATTGATTTGCGGGACAGGTACGGGATTACTCAATTGAAAATTAATCCGGGAAATTCAGAATTAATAAGTATAGTCGAAAAGTTAGGAAATGAATTCGTAATTTCTGCTTCGGGAAAAGTTATAATGCGTGAAAGTGTTAATAAAAATATTCCGACAGGAGAAATAGAAATTGATGTAGATAATCTTGAAATATTAAATGAGTCTGAAACCCCGCCATTCGTAGTCGAGGAAGACGTGAAAGCAACAGAAGAGTTAAGGCTTCAGTACAGGTATCTTGACCTCCGGAGAAAAAGTATGGTTAACAATCTGATAATGAGAAACAATGTTTATCAAACGGTTCACAGATATTTCAATGAAAAAGGTTTTATTGAAATTGAAACTCCGGTATTAATGAAGTCAACTCCGGAAGGTGCAAGAGATTATCTCGTTCCTTCGAGGGTGCACAAAGGAAAATTTTATGCTTTACCGCAATCACCTCAGACATATAAGCAAATATTAATGGTTGCAGGACTCGATAAGTATGTGCAAATCTGGAAATGCTTCAGGGACGAGGATTTAAGGGCAGACAGACAACCCGAATTTACGCAGATTGATATTGAAATGAGTTTTGTAACTCAGGAAGATATATTTAAATTATCTGAAGGTCTTTATAAAAGAATCTGGAAAGAAGATATCGGTGTTGAATTACCGGATACTTTCTCGAGAATAACTTACGATGATGCTATAAATACTTATGGAATTGATAAACCCGATTTCAGAATAAAAGATATAATGAAAATTATTAATATTTCAGATGTAGTAAAGAATTCTGAATTTAAAGTATTTCAGGATGCAATTACATCCGGTGGTATTATTGCGGGAATTAAATTAAATGAGATAAAAGACAGCAAAGGAATTAAAATTGAAATTACAAGAAAAATTATAGATAAACTAACTGATTTCGTAAAAGAAAACGGTTTGGGTGGACTTGGCTACATAAAGATTAATGATACCGGCGAATTGCAATCACCATTGTTAAAGTTTCTGAGCGTTGAAATACAAAATTCAATTGTTTCCAAATTCAATGCCGGTAAAGGCGAAACAATTTTTATTTTATCCGGAAATAAAAATAAAGTGTTGCAAACACTTGGACAGATGAGATTAAAACTTGCCGGCGATTTTAATTTAATGGATAACAGCAAATATGAATTCGTCTGGGTTACAGATTTTCCGCTATTCAGATATGAAGATTCGGAAGGCAGATATTATGGTGAGCATCATATTTTTACTAGGCCTAAACCGGAACATTTAAAATTTCTCGATAGTAAAGATAAAGATGAGATATTAAGTATCAGGGCTGACTGCTACGACCTTGTTATAAACGGTATTGAAATCGGAAGCGGAAGTATAAGAATTCACAATAGTGATATACAGAAAAAAGTTTTTAATATTACAGGATTTTCAGATGAAGAAGCAAACGAAAGATTTGGATTTTTATTAAAAGCATTTCGGTATGGTGCACCGCCGCACGGTGGTGTTGCATTTGGATTTGACAGGACTATTACATTATTACGCGGTCTGACATCTATCAGAGATGTTATTGCATTCCCGAAAACAGTCAGTGCATCCTCATTAATGGATAACTGCCCAAGTAATGTATCCGGCGGACAATTAGATGAATTAGGATTATCATTAAAAAAGTAATCCCGCAGGGATTAACTATCGGAAGAAATGCCCATAGTGCATTTTTAATCCCGTATGGATTTTCCGTTTATAGAAATGATTAATTTTAGGTTAACCCCGTAGGGGTTTCCCGATTTTGGGGGGATATCCGCTTAATATAATGTTCAATTTCATATCCATGAAATTTATAATTTCATATAAAAAATAAATATTGTATTTTCATAAATTCGATAAATATATATAGGAGTAATTAATTGGCTATATCAAAATTCAAAGTAAAAGATATCAAACTTGCAGCAGCGGGTAAAATGAAAATTCAATGGGCTGAATCGAGAATGCCCGTTTTGCAGGCTCTCAGGGAAAAATATAAAAAGACGAAGCCATTCAAAGGATATAAAATTGCGGGATGCCTGCACGTTACTAAAGAAACAGCAGTACTGATAAAAACATTTTTGGATGCAGGTGCCGAACTTTCGTGGAGCGGTTGTAATCCTTTATCAACACCGGATGATGTTGCAGCTTCATTAGCGGCTGACGGAGTTTCCATTTATGCATGGCACGGTATGAATACAAAAGAATTTTATTGGTGCATAGACAGAACACTTGATTTTAAACCACAACTTACACTCGACGATGGTGCAGATTTAATTTTTACGGTTCATAACAAATATCAAAGTTTAATTCCTACAATAATTGGTGGTACTGAAGAAACAACAACAGGTGTTCACAGGTTAAGAAAAATGGCTGAAAAGGGTGCGTTGAAATATCCTGTATTTGCTGTTAATGATATGATAACAAAATGGGATTTTGATAATGTGTACGGAACAGGGCAATCAACTTTAGACGGCATTTTAAGAGCAACCTCGGTCTTAATTGCCGGAAAGAAATTTGTTGTAGCCGGTTACGGGCATTGCGGCGGCGGAGTTGCAAACAGGGCAAAAGGACTCGGTGCAGATACAATTATTACGGAAGTGAAACCGACAGCGGCATTGAAAGGCACACTTGAAGGACACATGGTTATGAAAATGGATGATGCGGCTAAAGTAGGGGATATATTTGTAACTGCAACAGGAGTAAAAGACGTAATAGTGGGGAGACACTTTGAATCTATGAAAGACGGTGCAATAATTTGCAACACAGGACATTATGACTGCGAAATTAACATTCCGGATTTAGAAAAAGTCTCGAGGGGTAAGCGTGAAGTCCGGAAGGACAACGAAGAATACACCTTAAAAAACGGAAAACGAGTCTTCCTGCTTGCGAAAGGACGTCTCGTCAACCTTGCCGCTGCAGAAGGGCATCCGTCTGAGGTCATGGACATGTCGTTTGCGAATCAATTTATGTCCCAGCTCCGTCTCGTCGAAAGCCACAAGAAGGGCAAGCGGTTAGAAAACAAGGTGTATGACATACCTGCGATACAGGATCAGGAAATCGCCGGCGTGAAACTTGCGACCATGGGCTACAGGATTGATAAGCTCACAAAGGAACAGGTGAAATATAACGACGATTATTCAGCTGGAACGTAGCACCAACTTTGACCTTTCGAAAGCTTCTGCATCAGCGCAGATGACTTTCGGAAGGATTTTTATTTTGACTTCAAGAAAAAGATAATTACGTTATAGAAAATATCCGATCGGGACAGGCCCCGACGGAATGATTTTGTACGTCATAGGAGACACGTTGTGGAAAAAAATCCGGCCTCATATAAATTCGAGAAACGAAAGAAAGAAATCGCACGCCAGAAAAAACAGGAGGAGAAACGTCAGCGTCAGATAGACAAGAAACAAGGAAAACAGGAAGAGACACCTTTGATTTCTCCTGATGGAACGCCGATCACTCCTTTAGAAGAAATTGACACACAAATACATTTAGACGACAGTACGGACCCAATTGACTGAATAAGCCATAGTATTCTCATCATAAACTTCATACATCGACCGGGTGTCGTACGTTTGCGGATTCTTTTATTTCGGATTGCGCCGTA
>PNBM01000090.1 GCA_003135995.1 Ignavibacteriota bacterium
CCAATTTATTCCGCCGTTTGTGGTTTTTCCGTAAACACCGTTATCGCCAACGACCCAGCCTGTAAAATCATCTATAAAGAATATTGAACGAATTGTATTTCCATTATTTAGAACTTGCACATCCCAATCCAAGCCACAATTTGTAGTTTTTCTTATATATCCCTGATTGCCCGCAACAAAACCAGTTTGCGAATTAATAAAATATATTGAATAAATATCAATACTTATTCCCGTTGAAAAGATCCAGTTTACTCCTCCGTTTGTCGTGTTTAGAATAGATGAATTACCAATTCCGCCTGCCCAACCTGTTTGAGAGTTAATAAAAAATACTGCCTTTAGTTGGTATTCTACTCCACTATTTTGTAATACCCAATTTTCTCCTGCATTAGTAGTCTTTAAAATTGTGCCAAAATCTCCGGCTGCCCAACCTGTTTGAGAATTAATAAAACTGGATGAATTTAAATTATTTCCCTGCGGCAAGGGATTCTGCCAGAACCACTGCGAATAAGCATTATAATTTAATGACATGAAAAATAAGACAAGTAAAAATTTTCTCATGGAACTTTCTCCATATTTGAAATTTTTGATATCGGGCTTTATGAAATTTATGAAAATATTATAATAATAACAAGCAGTGATTTGAGTTCTGTGAAACGTGAAAATTAAGACGTGAAAAGTGAGACGTGAAAAGTAAAACGAAATTCAAATTAAACTTAAAATTTAATATTCAGCATTCAAAATTCAACATTCAAAATTTCTCCTTTCACGTCTCACACTTTTGTCATTCAAAATTCAACATTAAAAGTTTTACGTTTCACCTTTCACATTTCACATTTCACACTCTAGTAATTCAGCATTTTTTTAGTGTTTGCTCCAGAGTCCAATTATATTTTTATCGAGGTCCTGCAGAAAACCGAAATGTCCCGCGGTTTCGCTTATGAGTGTTTTAGGTTTTTCTATGCTTCCTCCGAGAGAAACGGCTTTATTCAAAATCGAATCAATGTCTTCCACTTCGACATAAATCATTACTGCCTGTCCGTTATGTTCCGGTTTTGTTTTTTTCATTAATCCTCCGCCGATAGTATCTTCACCTGTGTATATATTCCAGTAAAGTGATTTGGAGCCCTGAGAAAGTTTAAATTCCCAGCCGAAAAGTTCTGTGTAAAAAATTTTTGCTTTGTCAAAATCATTGACGGTTATTTCAAACCAGCCGATTGGATTCTTAGATGACATTTATTTTACTCCGTTTAATTTTTGTAATGTGTACTTAATTCTAACAAATTTAATAACTTAAAAATTTACTAAATCGAAAAATAAAATTGCTTATATTGTCGCTTATCTTTTTCATTTGCTTTTTATATTATTTTGTATAGTTTCAGATAAAAAGGTCTTATTGTCGTTTATATATGTACATGCTTTATTCCAAATCGAGTGAATATGTCGTAAGGGCATTAGTATTTTTAGCCTTGCAGGAAAAGGAGGACTGGGTTATGATTAAAACTATTTCCGAAAACACCGACATTCCGCTTCCATTCTTATCAAAAATATTTCAGGATATTGCAAAAGCTAACTGGATTAAGTCAAAAAAAGGAAAGAACGGAGGAGTAAAACTCGCATCACATCCTGATAACATTAAACTGCTCGATATAATTTCTTATTTTGACGGTACGAGAGATTACAGCAAATGCATGTTCGGGCATAAGGATTGCGGTGTTACCTATAAATGCGCATTGCATAATAAATGCAGTGAATTAAAGAATGAAATTTACGATTTTCTGAATACGACTACTATAAGCGATTTTACAAGAATCTGGACGGAAGAAAACAAAGGATATTTGAAAGATTATAAGATAAAAAATATATTAATAAAATAAGCTCGTGAAAAGTGAAATTATCCGATAGAGTAAAATTAACAACTTCAAAATAATATCAGGAAATTCTATCGATACAATTTTTAACCTATAAGGAGACTAATATTCTCCTTATTTTGTTTTACTGTAGATATAAAATCAATTCAACAAAAATTTTTATGGAAAAACATTTTGAAAAATTCCGTGTAAATACAATCGGATACAACCAGGAATACCTGACACCATATGGAAAAGTGAAAATGGTATACGCAGACTGGGTTGCAAGCGGGAGATTATACAGACCCATCGAGGAAAGGATTATAAACGAAATTGGTCCGTACGTTGCCAATACTCACACGGAAACGAGTGAGACCGGAACGCTGATGACAAAGGCGTACCATCTCGCACATAAAAAAATTAAAGACCACTGTAACGCCGATAAAAACGATGTTATCATTACAGCAGGATTCGGAATGACGACTGTTATAAATAAATTTCAAAGAATCCTCGGATTGAGAAAATGCCAGAATCAGATATTTAAAAACTGTGCTTCGAAACCTATAAGACCTGTTGTGTTCATAACACATATGGAGCATCATTCAAATCATACTTCGTGGTTTGAAACGACAGCAGATTTAGTACAGATTCAACCCGATAAAGATTTACTTGTTGACCTCAACGACCTTGAAACACAATTGAAAAAATATAAAGACAGACCTGCTTTGTTCGGCTCATTTTCCGCTTGTTCAAATGTTACGGGTATAATTACGCCTTACTATGAAATGGCAAAATTGATGCATCAGTACGGAGGTTATTGCTTTTTAGATTTTGCAGCCTCGGCACCTTATGTTAATATAGATATGCATCCATCTGACCCGCTTGAAAAAATCGATGCTGTAATGTTTTCACCGCATAAATTTCTCGGCGGACCGGGTTCTCCGGGTGTTATAGTTTTTGATTCATCTTTATATCACAATTACACTCCTGACCAGCCCGGTGGCGGAACGGTATGGTGGACGAATCCATGGGGTGAATACAGGTATCTTGATGATATCGAAGCACGAGAAGACGGGGGCACTCCGGGTTTTTTACAGACTATAAAAGCCTCGATGAGCATAGAGCTGAAAGAAAAAATGGAAGTCAGTAAAATCCGTACAAGAGAAGAACAGCTTGTTAAGATAGCCTTTCGGGAAATGAGGAAAATTCCCACGCTTCATTTGCTTGCGGATAATATAGAACAACGGCTCGGAATAATTTCTTTTTATCTCGATGACGTGCATTATAATCTTCTCGTAAGATTATTAAGTGACAGGTTTGGAGTACAGGTCCGCGGCGGTTGCGCCTGTGCAGGTACTTACGGACATTATCTTTTACACGTAAGTTACAACCAGTCAAAAGAAATTACAGAAAGAATAAATTCGGGAGACCTTTCTTCGAAGCCGGGCTGGGTGAGACTTTCCCTGCATCCCACAATGACAGAAGAAGAATTATATTTCAGCATAGATGCCATCAAACAAATAGGATTAAAACATAAGGAGTGGGAAAAAGATTATATTTACGATAAACATACAAATGAATTTACAAATATAAATTCCGTGGACGGCGGTTCTATAGATTTTAAAAAGTGGTTTGAGATTTGATTTCGCGATTATAAAATAAAAAACCCGTTCGTAAATCAATACGGACGGGTTCTTCAAAAAAAATAGTAAAAAATTTTTAGTTTTTACCTACCTTGATGACGTTTGCTGCTTGTGGTCCTTTCGGTCCTTCTTCAATTTCAAATTCAACTGCATCACCTTCGTTCAAGGTTTTATAACCTTCGGCGACAATAGCTTTGAAATGAACGAATACGTCTTTTTTCCCCTCGCTAGAGATAAAGCCATATCCTTTTGCATTGTTGAACCACTTAACAGTTCCCTTTTCCATGTAACAATTTCCTTTCTTTAAATTTTAGTACTTGAATTAAATTACCGGGTTAACGGTTTGTGAAATTACATCTTAAAAATTGGCTTTTAAGAACATCCTTTTAATTCAATAAAAGACAATAAGGCGTCTTTCCAATTACTGGTTTTTCTTTCTTAAGAAAGGATTGTCACAGTAAACTTGGATAAAAAGCAAGTTAGAATATTTAATATCTTCCCTCCGCTCAGGCGGCAAAACAAGTTGTAACTTTACAGTTTCAAATATAAGATTAATTTAATATAAGTTCAAGAGTGAAAATATTTTGTGCGGAAATAATTTTTACAGTGGTTTTTCAGTAAAAAAATGCGGTTTTCTTTGCTTATTTTATGAATTAATTTTCAAGCTTATTTCACAAAAAAATATTTTTGAAGATTATAAATTATTTGTTTAATTTAATTTTTATTATAATATAAAATAAAAACCGGAAATAATTTCATTTATCTCCGGTTTTTAAAAATAAATTTAAAGATATTAAATTTTTCTAACAGGATTAATCAAATTGCTGCCATTTCTTCTTCGTCATATTTTTTCTTTTTCCTTTTAAATTTCGTTTCAAACACGATATATAAAGTCGGAATAAAAATAAGTGTAAGGATGGTGGATAATGATAACCCGCCGNNGGAGCTTGTGATGATTCACCGCCTATGCCTACTGCCATTGGAATCAAACCCAGAACCGTTGCAAGTGTTGTCATTACAATCGGTCTTAATCTTGTTTTCCCGCCCCTGACTATAGCTTCGTGAAGAGGCAGTCCTCTTTTTCTTAATTTATTAGTATAATCTATTAAAAGAATACCATTGGAAACAACAATACCAACCATAACAATTACGCCTTCAAATGATGTTACCGAAAGTGTGGTTTTTGTCAGGAACAGCATCCACAGCACGCCGACAATACCAAGCGGAACGGAAAACATAATTAC
>PNBM01000189.1 GCA_003135995.1 Ignavibacteriota bacterium
CCGAATCCTTTTAATCCGACAACTTGTATCAGATTCAATCTTCCAAAGGAATCTAGGATCACACTGAAAGTATATGATTTACTTGGGAGTAAGGTTTCGACAATAGTTAACGGGGTGATACTAAAAGCAGGATTGAAATCGTATTCATTCGACGGGACAAATCTTTCATCCGGAATATATTATTATAAAATATTCACGGATGAATTTTCCGATTCGAAAAAAATGATATTGCTTAAATAATTTTCAGGTTTAAAGGATAGATAATATTTAAGGGAAATAATAATTAAATAAACACTTTTGTTCATATGATAAATATTTTTGTAGAATGAAAAATTATTATTTAATTATTACTTTCATTATTTTATTTTGCTCTGCAAATAGTTTTGCACAAAATTGGGTACAACAGATTAATCCTATAACAGGAGAGGATTTAAACGGTGCATGGGCTGTCAACACAAATGTCTGCTGGATGTGCGGCGGGACTAATTCGCAAATGCAAGGTTATGTTATATTAACTACAAATGCAGGAGTGAACTGGACGAATGCAACCGGAAATATGGCTTCATTGTTCATAGGTTTGTATTCTATATGCGGAATAAGTGCAAGCGAAGCATGGATCGGTGCANNCAAGTGATGGGAGTGTTTTCCACACTACTAACGCAGGAACAACCTGGACTTTAATTCCAATGCCGAATCCCGTAACTACATTCATAAACGTAATTCATTTTTTTAATCAAAATTCAGGTTTTATAATCGGCGACCCTGCATCATCAAACTGGTGTTACTACCGGACAACGAATGCAGGAGTAAACTGGAATGCATACGGTATTCCGGAAGTTGGTTCAATGGCAGGATGGAATAATTCATATTGCGCAATTGATACCGGGCATATCTGGTTTGGAACAAATGCCGCCTTAATTTATAAGGGAGGATTCAGAAGTGGTTTTGTTTCGGTTCCTACTATTGGGCAGAATAGTTTCGGTGTAGCATTTGTAAACGCTTATACAGGATTAGCAAATATGGCAAATTCTTCCTATACAGTTATTCCAAATAATATCACTATAAACGGCGGAACGAACTGGACATCAGGATATACTCCGGCAGGAGTACAGTATGCGGCAAAAAATATACCCGGTTCTTCTGTTGTATGGTCTTGTGGAGCAGGAAATACAGGCGGTACCATACTTTATAGTTCTGATAACGGTGTAAACTGGTCAACATATTTTGCGATGAATGACATTGGTTACTGTATAACTTTTGCATCGCCGGGTCACGGTTGGGTCGGATGCACTTCGGGTACAATTTATGGATATTCAGCTCCGGATGAAATCAAGAATAACATTACATCATCAACAACAAATTATATTTTGGAACAAAACTATCCGAATCCATTTAACCCTATTACAGTTATTAGTTATTCGTTATTGGTTAATACTCATGTGCTACTGAAAGTATTTGATGTTATAGGTCAGGAAATTGCAACCCTTGTAGATGAATTTCAAAATGCAGGTAATCATAAAGTTCTATTTTCTAATAACCGGCTTTCAGGCGGAATATATTTTTATAAAATTTTCGCAGGTGATTTTATAGATGTGAAAAAAATGATACTTCTGAAGTAAATCACTGATTAATCTGATTTCACTGATTACTCTGATTTCAACTTTTTGCCGGTTAGTTTGTTGTTGATAAAATTGCATATCTTTAACGAAAAGATGAAATTTTTATTAAAAACATTTTCACTTTTAAATCAAACAGACTTTTGATAATTTAATTAGATATACACGGGACAGGATAAATACATTTGTAAAGATTTCAACCTCTCCCCCATCCCCGAGCGCTCTTCCCGATAAATCGGGATTTCGTAAAGGACACTCAACCTACAAGGAGAGAGGAGGACAGGAAAATTTAGAAATTTAAAAGAATTAATAATAAATATTTTTATATGGCATCAGAAAATTATAAAGGAGTTGATTATTACAATCTCGATGATATTTTCACCGATGAAGAAAAAGCTATCCGGGATACTGTTCGGGATTTCGTAAATAATGACGTGCTTCCTGTTATTGAAGAGTATAATCAGAAAATGAAATTTCCGGAACATTTAATTCCAAAGCTTGCGGAAATGGGTGTGTTCGGACCGACGCTGCCTGTTGAGTATGGTGGAATGGGTATAAATAATGTTGCATACGGATTGATAATGCAGGAGCTTGAAAGAGGCGATAGCGGCATAAGGAGTTTTGCATCCGTACAATCAGGACTGGTAATGTTTCCTATTTTTACTTTCGGAAGTGAGGAACAAAAAAAATTCTGGCTTCCAAAACTTGCAGTGGGTGAAAAAATCGGATGTTTCGGATTAACAGAACCTGACTTCGGAAGCAATCCGGGAGGTATGATAACAAAAGCAGAAAAAGTTGAAGGCGGATATTTATTAAATGGAGCGAAGATGTGGATTACTAACGGTACGCTTGCGGATGTTGCGGTAGTGTGGGCTAAACTCGACGGAAGAGTAAATGGTTTTCTGGTGGAAAAAGGAACTAAAGGATTTTCAGCACCGGAAATGAAAGGCAAATTATCTTTAAGAGCTTCAGTTACATCAGAACTTGTTTTCGAAGATTGTTTGATACCTGAAAAAAATATTTTACCAAATAGCAGAGGTTTGAAATCACCTCTGATGTGTCTTACGCAGGCGAGATATGGCATTGCATGGGGCGTGCTCGGTCTTGCAATGGAATGCTACGATGCTGCATTGAATTATACAAAATCAAGAATTCAATTCGGAAAACCAATTGCATCATTCCAGATAACTCAGGAAAAACTTGTTTATATGCTGACGGAAATAACAAAAGCACAGTTGCTTGTATATCATCTTGCGAAATTAAAAGATTCGGGAAAAATGAGACCTCAGCAGGTTTCACTTGCCAAAAGGAATAATTGTGAAATCGCGAAAAATATTGCGAGCATGGCAAGGGAAATGCTTGGTGCAAACGGTATACTCGATGAATATCCCGTTATGAGACACTTAAATAATATTGAATCTGTTAAAACATATGAAGGCACACACGAGATGCATACATTAATACTTGGTGAAGATATAACAGGTATAGCTGCATTTGAATAAAAGAACAAATGACCCCTCATTCCCAATCCCCTGATTGGGAATGTCGCTGTAAACTGTATAATTAAACTAAATTAATTTCTATGCGCGAATTTGAAATTCCAATATTCTATATAAGTCCGCTAATTTCTAAAATTAAAAAAATCCGGCAGGATAAAGATCCACGGAAAAGGGACTATTCGCCGACGCTGCTCGATTTTGGTCCCGTAAGATTTTTAATCGCAAGGCATTTTGGATTTTGTTATGGAGTGGAAAACGCTATTGAAATTTCATATAAAGCACTGGAAGAAAATCCGGATAGAAGAATATTTCTTCTGAGTGAAATGATACATAATCCCGAAGTGAATAATGATTTAAAAGGCAGAGGTGTAAAATTTATTATGGATACATCCGGTAATCAGTTAATAAACTGGGATGATTTAAATAATGAAGATGTTGTTATTATTCCTGCTTTCGGAACAACGATAGAAATCCAGAAAAAACTTTTAGAAATCGGATTAAACACTCTGGAATATGACACGACCTGTCCGTTTGTAGAGAAAGTGTGGAACAGGGCTTCAATGCTGGGAGAATCAGACTTTACAATTATTGTTCACGGTAAGCACAAACACGAAGAAACAAGGGCAACGTTTTCACACAGTAAAGAAAATGCCCCGACAATCATAGTTCGCGATATTGAGGAAACAAGAATTCTTGGTAAAGCAATTAAGAATGAAATTTCGAAAGAAGAATTTAATTCTTTGTTTAATGATAAATTTTCCGAAGGTTTTGACTTAGAAAAAGATTTATTAAAGATAGGCGTGGTGAACCAGACAACAATGCTTGCTACAGAGACGGAAGCAATTGCAGAATATTTAAAAAATATAATGGTTGAAAAATTCGGAATCGATAACATCAGAGAACATTTTGCCGATACACGGGATACATTGTGTTATGCGACTCATGATAACCAGCGTGCAACATTATCACTGCTCGAAGAAAAAGCAGACCTTGCAATAGTAGTAGGAGGATACAATAGCTCGAATACGTCACATATAGTTGAATTGTGCAGAGAAAAGCTTCCAACATATTTTGTTTCATCTGCAAAGAAAATAATTTCAAAAGATAAGATAAGTCATTTTAATTTGCAAAATAAATTAGAAATTACATCCGAAAATTATCTTGATTACAAAAATCCCGTCACAATAATTTTAACAAGCGGGGCATCCTGTCCCGATTCTATCGTTGAAGAAGTAATGAATAAATTATTGTCATTTTTCGAAAATGTAAAAAGTACGGATGAAGTAATCTCAGAAGTTGTTGGCAATGTCTGAAGAGTAGGCTTAAACTCCGGTATCGGCAAAACCAAATAATTACACTGATAATCTGGTATAAGTTTGTTAATTTAATTATTCGCACAGAGCGAAAGGAATTTCATATTCTGCAATAAAATATTGCATAGATTAGCAATCTGTGCGATTCAGAACCTGTCATGGTTTTACAATCTCAGGAGGATGGATATTACAAAAAATTATTTTTTGTAATCGGTTTTTAAAAATTAAATAAGTAAGTCAATGAAATCATTTCTCACCGATGCACAGCTAAAGGCTGAAATATTAAAATGTGAATATTGCGAAGAAAAGCCCTGTAAAGAGGCTTGTCCTGTGGATTGTTCACCGGCGGATTTTATTATGGCGGCTAAAAAAGGTTCAAATGCGGATTATAAAAAGGCAGCCGCAATAATTTTCGGAAGCAACCCGCTTGGAGGGATATGCGGATATGTATGTCCTGATTTTCATTGCATGAAGGCTTGCGTGCACAGGACATTCGATAATGCAGTTAATATTCCTCCCGTTCAGGCGACTATAATTAAAAAAGCAAAAGAATTAAATAATTTACCTGATTTTATAAACCGTGAACCAAACGGAAAAAGAGTCGCAGTAATTGGCTCGGGACCTGCCGGTCTTGGAGCAGCTTCGGTTTTGGCTCAGAAAGGATATTCAATAGAAATATTTGAAAAAGAAAATAAACCGGGTGGAATGTGCAATCTTATCCCCGATATAAGATTAGATAAAAAAGTATTAAAATCCGATATTGAATTTTTGTTAAAATTAGGAAATATTAAAATACACTACGGTAAGGAATTCGCAGAAATCGAAAAAGACGCAAAATTTGATAATAATGAAAATAATTATAATTCAAACGATGAGTTTAATGCAATAATATTTGCATCAGGGCTAACAAAAGATATAAAACCCGGAATACAAGGTGAAGAACTCTCTTATGACTGGATTGATTTTTTAAAGAATCATAAAAAATTAAATTTAAAGAATAAAAAAGTTACAATTATAGGCGGCGGTGCCGTGGCAGTTGATTGTGCGGTTACAGCAAGCATTGGAAAAGCTTCTGCGGTTGAAATGATTATGCTCGAAAAACTCGATGAAATGCCTTTAACATCCGCTGAAAGAAATTTATTAGTTGAATATAATATTGAAATTACCTGCAGAACGCAGGTTAATAAGATTTCATCAGAGAAAAAGAAAATCAAAGGAATTCAGACACAGAAAGTTTTGCTTCAGGCAGGAAAAAAATTCCATCCGAAAAATATAAAGTTAGACAAAAGTTCTAATCCGACAAATAGAACATTCGATATTGTTATAATGGCAATCGGAGCAAGACCCGGAATTGAACCTGTAAAAAAGAAAGGTGTGTTTTATGCGGGCGATATGATTAACGGACCAACAACCGTCGTGGAAGCAGTTGCAGCAGGAAAAAATGTCGCGATGCAGGTGGATGCATTTTTAAATAACGAGAAACAGCCGGTAATAAAAAATAAATCTAAAAGCCGCACAATACTTTCAGGCAGGAAATTATTACCAGTCAGTATCGAATCAGAATTTTTCGGAAGAAAAATATTATCCCCGTTTCTTTTATCAGCCGCACCTCCGAGCGATGGCTACGAGCAAATGATAAAAGCTTATAATTTCGGCTGGGCAGGCGGCGTTATGAAAACTGCTTTTGATAATGTACCGATTCATATTCCCGGCAGATATATGTTTGCAATTACTAATTCGACGTATGGAAATTGTGATAATGTATCAGGACATTCACTCGATAGAGTTTGTTCGGAAATTGAAAAACTTNNACTTGTTTCAGGATTTCCTGATAGATTAACAATGGCATCGACAGGCGGACCGGTATCAGGAAATGATGAAGAAGATATGAAAGTCTGGATTTCAAACACAAAGAAACTCGAAAATGCAGGTGCGATGGGAATTGAGTACAGTTTATCCTGTCCGCAGGGCGGCGACGGAACAAAAGGTGATATAGTTTCGCAGGATGCAGAGCTGACGGCAAAAATAATCGATTGGATTATGGATGTTAGCAATCCCGGTATTCCGAAATTATTTAAACTCACAGCAGCAGTTACTTCTATATATCCGATTATTTCAGAAATAAAAAAAGTATTTCAAAAATATCCTGAAAAAAAAGCAGGTGTAACACTTGCGAATACTTTTCCGAGTTTAGCATTCCGCAAAGGTACAAAAGAAAACTGGGATGAAGGAGTAGTTGTCGGATTATCAGGTGAAGGTGTAATCCCGATAAGTAATTTAACTCTTGCAAATGTATCAAAAATGGGAATTGTTGTTTCGGGAAATGGCGGTCCGATGGATTATAAATCCGCTGCGGATTTTCTTGCGCTTGGAGCGGAGACAGTTCAATTTTGTACTATCGTGATGAAATATGGATATGGAATAGTCGATGAGTTACATTCGGGTTTGAGTTATTTACTTGAGGAAAGAGGATTAAAATCCGTTAAAGATTTAATCGGACGGGCTTTACCAAATCCCATTACAGGCTTTATGGAATTGACCTCCCGTAAGATGATTTCTGATGTTTATAATAATTTATGTCAGCATTGCGGAAACTGTACGCGTTGTCCTTATCAGTCAATAGATTTAAATAATAAATTAATTCCTGTTATCGATGCTTCGAAATGCATTGGTTGTTCGATTTGTGTTCAGAAATGCTTTTCTGGTGCATTGTATATGCGCGATCGAACTGAAAAAGAAATTGCAGTTCCTGATGAATCTTAAAAAAATATATGAATAAAACACTTTTAATAAGAGATGGTATTATTATTACTTTAGGTGAATCACCGAAAGTTTTATATAATCATTCTATTCTGATTGAAAACGGAATCATCAAAAAAATTGATGAGACAAAAAATTTTAAATCGGAATATGAAGAAATAATAGAAGCAAATGGTAAGGTAGTAGTCCCTGGCTTCATCAATGCTCATATGCATTTTTACAGCACGCTCGTGCGCGGGCTTGGAAAAGCAGAACCATCTGCAAATTTTAATGAAGTGCTTAATAATCTCTGGTGGAGACTCGATAAAGCTCTGACGAATGAAGATAATTATTACAGCGCTTTGATTATGCTGCTGAACTCTATTCGAAAAGGTACAACTACATTGATAGACCATCACGCAAGCCCAATGTCCTTATCGGGCTCGCTAATGGAGATTGCAACAGCTGTTAAAGACACCGGAGTCCGGGCTTCACTTTGTTACGAGGTATCCGACAGGGACGGAGAAAAAATTGCAAAAGAAGGATTGAAAGAAAATGCCGAGTTTATAAAATATACTCAACAGGAAAATAATGAATTTCTGAAAGCATTATTCGGACTGCATGCATCGTTTACATTAAATGATAAAACTCTCGAAAAAGCTTCAAAGCTTGGAAATGAATTGAATACAGGTTTTCATATTCATGTTGCAGAAGCTGAATCCGACGAAGAATTTAATGTTAAGAATTTCGGAATGAGAGTAGTTGAGCGATTAAATAAATTCGGAATACTCGGTGAAAAAACCATCACTGCTCATTGCGTACATATAAATGAAAATGAATTAGAGCTGCTTAAAGAAACAAATACGATTGTAGTTCATAATCCTCAATCGAATTTAAATAACGCAGTAGGGATTGCCGATGTTGTAAAGATGGCAAATGCCGGAATACTTGTTGGGCTTGGCACGGATGCGATGACCGTTAATATGCTCGAAGAAGTCAGGGTTGCATTATGGGCACAGCATTTAAAGCAAAACAACCCGAATGCAGGATTCATGGAAATTACATCTACGCTGTTTTTAAATAATGCTAAGATTGCAAACCGTTTCTGGAATACTCCATTAGGTAAAATTGAAGAGGGAGCTGCCGGAGATATTGTTCTTATTGATTATGAATCGCCAACGCCTCTCGATGAAAATACTTATCTTGGACATCTTGTCTTCGGAATATCTCAATCGACTGTAGATACCACAATTGTAGACGGAAATGTTTTGATGGAAAATAAAATATTGAAGCTCGATATTGATGAAGAAGAAGTTTCGAGAAAAGCGTTGGAGTGCGCAGACGCACTTTGGAAGAGATTCTAAAGAACAATTTTCAATAACAAATTATCAATGTACAATTAAGAACAAAAAAGATTAGATATTTACTATGTCGGAAATTTACAAAAATATTTTTAAACGCGCTAAGGAATTAGAAAACGAAACAGCGAATTTTTTAATGGATATGATTCGTGTACCATCTTTTTCCTGTAAAGAAAAAGAAGTGATTCTGGTAATTAAAAAGGAAATGGAAAAAGTCGGATTCGATGAAGTAAAAATTGACGGACTTGGAAATGTTATCGGCAGAATTGGTAACGGAAAAAAAATAATTGCTTTCGATGCACATATAGATACGGTATATCCGGGAGACATGACGCTTTGGGATTTCGACCCGTTCACACCGAAAATTGAAGATGGAAAAGTCTGGGGACGTGGTTCAGTTGACCAGGAAGGCGGAATGGCGTCAATGGTGTATGCGGGGAAAATAATAAAAGAACTTGAATTGAATAAAGAATATACAATTCTTTTTACAGGTACAGTAATGGAAGAAGATTGTGACGGACTTTGCTGGCAATATTTAATCAATGAAGAAAAAATAAAACCCGAACTCGTTGTAATTACAGAACCTACAAATATGAATATTTACCGTGGTCATCGCGGAAGAATGGAAATATTAATCAGTGTTAAAGGTCTTAGCTGTCACGGCTCAGCACCTGAACGCGGAGATAATGCTATTTATAAAATTTCTAAAATTGCTCTTGAAATCGAAAAGCTGAACGAAAGATTAATTTCGGATGATTTTCTCGGCAAAGGAACCGTATGTGTTACGCAGGAATTCTTTTCGTCACCATCCCAGTGCGCAGTTCCCGATGCGGCAAGTATTCAGCTCGACAGGCGATTAACTTTTGGCGAAACAAAAGAAAGCGCAATCGCGGAAGTTCAGGATGCATGTGGTTTAGCCGGTTATCCCGATGCTAAAGTAGAAGTTCTGAAATATGAAGAAAAAGCTTATACGGGATTAATTTATCCTACAGAAAAATATTATCCGACATGGAAACTGTCTGAAGACTCGATTTATTTAAAACAAGCGGAACAAACTTATAAAGAAATATTTGATAAAAATCCCTTGATAGATAAATGGACATTCAGCACAAACGGAATTGCAATTGCGGGGATGAATAATATTCCCTGTCTCGGATTAGGTCCCGGAAATGAAATTTACGCGCATGCTCCTAATGAAGCCTGTCCGGTTGAGCATTTGAGCGGTGCTGCTGCATTTTATGCGGGACTTGTTGCAAAACTTAACGAGAATAATAAATAATTTAATTTTCAATCTTTCCCTCTCCTTGTAGGAGAGGG
>PNBM01000298.1 GCA_003135995.1 Ignavibacteriota bacterium
TTTAAAATTTAACATTTAAAATTTAACATTGCTCTGAGAACTATTCTCCAATCAAAGTCTTATAAGCCGCTGCATCAAGCAGTTCATCGAGTTCACTTTTGTTAGACAACTCAATTTTTACAAGCCAGCCCTTACCATTAGGGTCTTCATTGATTAAAGAAGGATTTTCATTAATCGTCGTATTAATTTCGACTAATTTACCTGATACCGGAGAAAACACATCTGATACAGTTTTAACGGCTTCTATGGAGCCCAAAGAATCACCTTTTTTTACATCTGCTCCGACTGAAGCTGTAACATCAAGATAAATAATATCACCAAGTTCGCTCTGTGCATAATCCGTAACGCCGATAGTCCCTGTTCCGTCTGTAACGTTTATATATTCATGGTCCTTCGTATATTTGTAACTTTCCGGTATATTCATTTTGGTTTTATTTAAATTTTGTAAACATTTAATTTACGAAAATATAGGGTTTTATTCAAATGAAAAACAAATCCTACTTTAATTCGTAAAATCCGTAAGATTTGTAAGATTTATAAGATTTTCAAGATTTGTTTTAAAATTCATAATATTTAGAACCCCCCTTTGAAGTCGCTTTTTGTTCTTGATCCCGATTCTCTTCATCGGGAGGGGGCAGGGGGGATGTTGTTTTTTTCTATTAGCTGTTTCGTCTGTTATTTCCCACTTTGAAGTCGCTTTTTGTTCTTAATCCCGATTCTCTTCATCGGGAGGGGGCAGGGAGGATGTTGTTTTTTTCTATTAGCTGTTTCGTCTGTTATTTCCCCCTTTGAAGGGGGATAAAGGGGGATGATCTATTTTTTGATTAAATTGTATCGGGGAGTCTCTGCTCTTCAAGGACTCCCGACCATTCGTATCTAAGCTCTTAATTCGAATTTTAAGAGTCTTATGAATCTTTGGTAACATAATATTTCGCTATTTCACCCTTTCACTATTCCGCTATTTATTTTGTCTTAACATTCTAATAAAAAATTATTACTTTTAATATATGTTTGTTACATTTCTTGTACTCTTTATTTTTGAACTATTGTTCTTGCTCTTTTTTTAATTTAACATTTTTAATTTAACATTAAACGGGCTTGTCATTAAACTGGAACGAAGTCAGAAAACGTGCAATAGAATTCTCCAAAGATTGGGAAAATGCTTCAAGTGAAAAAGCCGAAGCTAAAACCTTCTGGGATGAATTTTTTAATATTTTCGGAATCACACGTAAACGTGTTGCTTCTTTCGAAGAACCCGTGAAAAAACTCGGCGATAAACAGGGTTATATAGATTTATTCTGGAAAGGTGTCTTGATTGTTGAACATAAATCTCTCGGTAAAGACCTCGATAAAGCTTTCACTCAGGCACTCGATTATTTTCCCGGTATAAGTGAAGAAGAACTTCCTAAATATGTTCTCGTTTCAGACTTTCACAGATTTCGTTTATATGACCTTGAAGAAAAAACTCATTTTCAATTTCCTCTAAAAGAATTATATAAAAATATAAATCGCTTCGATTTTATCCTTGGTTTTAAAAAACAAATATATCAGGATGAAGACCCTGTAAATATTAAAGCTGCTGAATTAATGGGAATGCTTCACGATGCTTTAAAAGAAAATCGTTACGTTGGTCATAATCTTGAAATTTTTCTCGTAAGAATATTATTTTGTTTATTCGCTGATGATACCGGAATATTTCCGCTTGGTCATTTTCAATTCTATATCGAAAAAAAGACTAATCGTGATGGTTCCGACCTTGGAGCTCATATTGCCAATATTTTCCAGATTCTAAATACGCCTGAAAATGAAAGACAAAAAAATATTGATGAAGAATTAAATGTATTTCCTTATGTAAATGGTGATTTATATAGCGAATATCTTCCTATACCTTCGTTTGATTCTCAAATGAGAGCTATTCTGTTGCAGTGTTGTCATTTCGATTGGAGTCTTATATCTCCGGCAATATTTGGTTCTTTATTTCAGTCCGTTATGGATCAGGAAAAGCGTCGTAATCTCGGGGCACATTATACATCTGAAAAGAATATTATGAAGGTAATTAAAGGATTATTCCTTGATGATTTATATAACGAGTTTAATGAATCAAAGAATAATATTCCTAAACTTGAAAAACTTTTAAGAAAATTATCCGGTCTTAAATTTCTTGACCCTGCTTGTGGTTGTGGAAACTTCTTGATAATATCTTATAGAGAATTAAGATTACTTGAAATTGAGATTCTTAAATTGTTAAAATCCTATGAACGTAAGGAAGTTGTTCGAGATTTTCACTCAGCTAAGTATTTAGAAACAAATACTCAACTTAGTTTCGATATAAAAGATTTAAGCCATATTGATGTTGATTGTATGTATGGAATTGAAATTGAAGAATTTCCTGCCCGTATCGCTGAAGTTGCAATGTGGTTGATTGACCATCAGATGAATATTTTAACATCTGAAGAATTTGGTGATTACTATATTAGAATTCCATTAAAAAAATCTCCTCACATTCACAATAAAAACGCATTACGTATCGATTGGAATGAAATTATAAAGCAAGAAGAATGCTCTTACATCTTGGGTAATCCTCCTTTTGTTGGCAAAAAAGAACAAAATATTTCGCAGAAAGATGATATGGATTTAATATTTGAAAATATGAATTCGGGTGTAGGTGTTTTAGATTATGTTACATCATGGTATATTAAAGCTTCTGAATATATTCGGAATACGAAAATAAAAGTTGCATTCGTTTCCACAAATTCAATTTCGCAAGGGGAACAGGTTGGAATACTTTGGAATATATTATTTAATAAATATAAACTAAAAATCCATTTTGCCCATAGAACTTTTAAATGGGATAACGAAGCGAAAGGAAAAGCACATGTTCATGTTGTTATCATAGGTTTTGCTAATTATGATATTTCAGCAAAATATATTTATGAATATGAAAATATTAATTATGAACCTCACGAAATAAAAGCTAAAAATATAAATCCTTATCTCGTTGATTCAGATGACATTGTCATATTGAAACGAAATAACCCTTTGTGCGATGTACCGGAAATCAACTATGGTAGCATGGCTATTGATGAGGGCATTTTAATTTTATCAGATGAAGAAAAAAAAGAAGCGGTCAAAAATGATGAGATATTGAAAAAATTCATACGTCCATTTACGGGAGGAGATGAATTTTTGAATAATTTTAAGCGATGGTGTATTTGGCTTTATGATGTAAATCCTAAAGAATTTAGCAGTTCATCATTTATTTATGATAAAATAAAAGAAGTAAAGAAATACCGATTAAAAAGTAATCGTCTTCAAACAAAAAAACTTGCCGATTATCCTTATTTATTCGGTGAAATTAGGCAACCTGATACTAATTATATTTTAATCCCCAAAGTCTCATCTGAAACAAGGAAATATATTCCTCTCGGAATAATAGATAAAAATGTAATTGCAAGCGGAAGTTGCCTTATAATACCTATCCATTCGAAATATCATTTTGGAGTTTTATCTTCTATTATGCATATGTCTTGGATGAAATACACTTGCGGAAGAATGAAAAGCGATTATCAATATTCTGGTACAGTTGTATATAACAATTTCCCTTGGCCTCTCGAACCTTCAAAAGGGAAACTAAAAAAAGTTGAAGAAGAAGTAAAAAACCTTCTCGAAATTCGAAAGGAATTCAAAGACCAGTCACTTGCAGATTTATATGATCCTATATCTATGCCTAAAAAACTTGTCGATGCACATAAACACCTTGATAAGGCGGTTGACTTATGTTATCGCTCCCAACCATTCCCGACAGAACTCTCCCGCCTCGAATTCTTATTTGACCTGTACAAAAAATACACAAACCCAATGTTCTCAGAGGAAAAAAAGAAACGGAGAAAATAATCATGAAAAAACAAAATAATAATTTTAAGAACAATAAGATTATTTTATCTATTTTTTTATTTCTATTTTTGTTAACAATACCATATTTCGGCTTTTCTCAAAATTTAGACCCAAACAAATTATTTGAAAGGGTAGATAGTTCAGTAGTTATGGTTTTTGTAAATTATTATGACCATAGATCGGATCAGGGTAGTGGTGTCGTGGTTGATGAACGAGGAGTTATATTGACTAATTCTCATCTAATAAATAAAATATATGAATTTAAAGATATTACAATATTAAGTAGAACTGATACATTAGAAGGAGCTATAATTTTTCAAATTGATACATTAGATGATATAATGTTTTTAAAAGTAAGCGATTATTTATTAAAACCAGTAAAGTGGTCAGATGGAAAAATGGGAACTAAAATAGGAGATAGAGTATATGCAATTAGTTCACCTAATTTATTATATTATTCGTTTTCTCCCGGTATGATAGGTGGTTTAAATAGAAGTAATAAATTAGGTAATAATTTAGTTCAGTTTTCTGCTGATGTTACATTTGGAAGTAGTGGTGGTGCTTTATTAAATGAAAATGGAGAGTTAGTGGGGATTATCGTCGGCGGAGACCAATCTACAAGATTTAATTTTGCGATTCCATTAAATAAAATTTATGAAGAATATGTCGGTGCAATAAGAATTGTTTATAAAGATAAACTTGATATATTATCTGAGAATTATAATGAAAAAATATATCTTTACAGAAACGAAATTCAAGATACTATAAATTTATTAGGGAAAGCAAAAGATGCATTTAACAGAAGAGATGCAATTGATGCTATTTTCTATTATACTCTTTATTTAAATTCTCATGAGGGAAATGATTCAATCTATTATGAAAGAGGTTGTTCATTATATTCCTTGTTAAATGATACACTGNNATGATACACTTGCTGAAAAAGATTTTAAAAAGATGTCAAATAAATATTATAATTTATCTGAAATATATTATGATTTAGGCTCTATATCACTTACTCTATATATAAATTATAAAGATACAAATGCTTATTTAAGATATTTATATTATAGTAATTATTCTATTAGTTTAGATTCATCTTATTTTCCATCTTATTTACGATTATCTTCTATTTATAGGTCTGATTTCAAAGATAATGAAAAAGCTATTGAAATATTATTAAAATGTTCAAAATATAAAGATATTGGTTATATTTATTATATAATTAGTGTTATTTATCATGATATACATAAAGAATCAGAAGAATTAAAAAATCTTAATTATGCGATTAAATTTAGGGAAAAAGAATTTGAAGATATATCATCGTTAAGACAATGTGGATATTTTGATACATCAAATGCGCATTCAATGTATTTTTTTAAACGTGGAGAAATTTATTTTAAAAAAAATAAATATAAAGAAGCTACCAGAGATTTTAATAATTCTATTTGTATCGAAGAAAATAGTTTTCTTTATAAAAAAGATAGTATAGAGTTTTACTTAACTCGGTCAAAATATTATAGGGCATTATGTCTTTATCATATTGGGGAATATTCTGATGCATTACAGGATATGAATTGGTTAATTTCAAAAGATTCAAAGTATAAGGATATTTTTAAATATAAAATAGAAATTATACATAAGTTTCATTAAATACTATTATAGCTGATGTTTGCGTTTAGTTGCTCTTTATATCGTAGATTCGCCGTGGCGAACGTCATCAACAACAATTTTTCTATAACGGCGGATACCAGCCTGTACAAAAATGGCTGAAAGACAAAAAAGGCAGAACACTGAATAATGAAGATATCAAGCATTATCAAAAAATCATAGTCGCCTTATCCGAAAACGACAGAATAATGAAAGAAATTGATAAAATAGAAATTGAATAGTTATTATAGTAAGTTCGATAAAAATGGGGCAACGAAAAGAAATTTAGTTCTCTGTTCCCAAAGAGGACTTTGGGAACAAGNNTTATATTACTATTCAACATAATTTCAATCATCTTTAATTTTTACTTTCAAGAAGCCAAAATAGAAAACACTAATAATCGTGGAGTTAGTGCATATCGAATTTATGTAAATCCTACAACCGGTATTGATAACGGAAGAGACGGAAGAGATAGTAGTCTCCCAATAAAAACTTTAGACAAGGCGGGTTTAGTCTGCAATAATGGTGACACAATTTTTATAAGAGGTGGAGTCCATCACGGGGTAAATCATCATTTTCGTAGAGATACTACTCAAACCGGATGGGTGTATATTATGCCCTATTTTAATGAATCAGTAACACTTGATGGTTCAGGTTTTGTTAATTATTTCTGGGATGCAATAGTAACAATTGAGAGTTCAAGAAAGATTGCAATTAAAGGAATTAACTTTTTTAATTCAACANNTTTTTTAATATGAGCCGGGATATTATAATAGATAGTTGTAAAACAAATAATACAAAGAGACAGGGTATTCATATACAAGGCAGCTATACTACAGTAAACAATTGCGAAATATCAAATGCTGTCTTAAGTAACGTGAATGAAATATTATGCCCGGGCTGGGAATCTGCATTACAATCATATGTAGATATTAACCAACCGATGACCTACTGCTATGGAATTATTTTCTCTAAAAATAAAATTCATAATTGCTGGGGTGAGGGTATTACGTTGATAAGAACAGATAGCTTTAAAGTGAGAAGTAATACCATTTATAATTGNNATTCTTATAATGGCGAGGTAAATAATAATTGGCTATTTTCAAATGATTCATTATACAACAGAACGTGTGAATATCCGGGAGGATATAAAGCTCCCGGTAACGGCATTTATTGGGCTGCCGAAGGTGCAGGTAATTATGAAGTTAACAGGATGGTTGAGAATATAAAAATTCATAATAATTTTATATATGGAACGAGTGTTGCCTTTGGCTGGTATCATGATGCTGCGAATACGTTTTTTAATAATTCTTATAAAAATATTAAAATATATTACAACACAGTTTATAATATAAAAGGCTGGGAAAGTTTTTATTTAGATACATTCACCGTTAATTTCGCGCTCCCAACCGGGTGTGAATTTAAAAATAATATTATTCCGAAAGGGAGATATGGAGGTATCGAACGAAATTATTTCTCAGCGAGTCAGGATTATTACCAGGTTGGTAAATGGTCCATTACAAATAATTGTTTTATTGATTCACCAATTCCACCTGGANNCTACCTTCCGGAAACAATATACAGGGAAATCCAAACTTCCTTAACCTGAATTTTAACGTCCCCGATAGCTTTAAGATTAAAGAAAATTCAATATGTAATAATCATGGTATCATGATTAACGGGATAAATTTTGATTATTGGTTTTTGAGAAGAGACAGCATTACTCCTTGTATTGGATTTCACGAATTTGGTGGTATATCTTCTATTTTTAAAATAAGAGATTCAAAAATTACAGATAAATACATACTTTATCAAAACTTTCCAAATCCATTTAATCCGGTTACGGATATTGAATTCGGGATTTTGGGAAATAATATTTTTGTACAGTTGAGTATATATGATATTACAGGAAGAGAGATTGAAAAATTAGTTAATGAGAATATGAACGCAGGTACTTATAAAGTTAAATTTGATGGTTCGGATTATTCAAGTGGGGTTTATTTTTGTAAGCTTCAGGCAGGTAGTTTTACAGCGACGAAAAAATTGGTTTTGATTAAGTAGATTCGTAAGATTAGAAAAAAAATTATTATCGCATGTAATACAGAAAAGGCATTTGACACGAATTAACACGATTTTTGAAAAACGATGATTTATAATGAAGCTTAAACATCATCAGAAAAAGTAAATAAATTGAAATGATTATCTCCTGAGCCCCTCTTCTAAGGGGGAAAAGAGCACGATTTTCAGACGTTGTTGGTGTTAGTTGCTCTTTAGCGACACCAAAAACCATCAATTCCTAAACTTTGTTTTTCTTCGTTCTTACTTTGTGCTCTTCGTGAAATGTTCTTAAACCTCAGAAAATGCAGCACCCTGAATAATTAAGATATAGAGTAATATCAGAAAATCATCATTACCCGGACCGAAGCCAATAGAATATTGAAAGGGATTGATAAAATTGAAATTGAATAAATTTCTGATTTGCGTAAATATGGTTATTATGATAATGGATTATTCGAATCTTAACTTATCTTTAATCCCGATTTAATCATTTCTAAATCTTCCTTTGCTTTTTTTGCTTTTTCATATGTTGTCTTATAATCTTTATATCTCGCTGACATGCACATATCATATAATCTTCTGTAATATGTTCTTACATCCGGGATTTTATTTACAACTAGGGATATTGTTAAAGAATGCTTGCTTAAATTTTTTTCTTTTGAATTTTTAAAAATATAATAAGATTCAAAATTTGTATAATTTATTAAACCTTCTTTGAATGGAAATATTTTTGTATGAACATAATGTAATGCGGAGTAAAAAGCTGTCGTTACAACCCAATCATAAAATCTTTTATCAATAAATAAATAATCACATGCCTCTTCATTATGTTTTCCATGTTCTAAACTCAATTTATCGACATTTTATGTTTGAAAATATATCCGTCTGATATAATGTTCTTGTTGTTAAGATTGTTTGTATCTGTTATGGTTATTTCTAATTTGTAAAAATCATTTTTATTTTTTTCCTCGAATTGTGATATATATTCGTAAATTGATAAAAATCTGTCTGATAGATATTCCTCTTCAGGAATTGTTATCAGAACATTATATAAATTCCATGAAATTATTTTTAAATATGCGGAGACAGGGTTAAATTTTTCTTTGTGAAAAAAGTTTAATAGCTCCGTTGTAAATTCACCGGATTTCTTAATGTTCTCAATCATTTTTTCTAAAGCAACTTTCTGAATTTGCTCCAAACCTTCTTTTTTTCCCTGAATATAAGCGTCTATCACCTCATCACAAGTATAAAATTTATCTTTTGTTACGGTTACTACCCAGTTATTTTCTGAATTTTTTATCATTAAACTCATAATTTCTGTATTTTCTTCAATAGTAGTTAACATAGTTTAATTTATATAAGTTACAGTTTGAGTAGATTTTATAAATAAATATTAAGTTAAATTATTGAATATATTATATATTGTCAATATATTAATTTATTACAGAATATATTAATTATAATCGATTATTTGAATTTTTTTCATTAACGNNCCTTATTGTGTATTTAATGCTTGGCACAAAAACAACCGTTCCTTTATCTAAATATTCTGTTAAATCATTTATTGATTCACCGGATTTTAAGATATCTTTGTTGTTCTTTGCTATAACAACCCATTTTCTTTCATATTCCTTCGATATTTTTGAAAAATCAATGGGCTCTATTTTTTTATTCATTTTCTTCTTAATCATTTTGCTTGTTTAAATTTATAACAATATTACAAATAAAAAAAGTCTATTAATTTCTTCTCTTCTTTGTTTTGCTTTGTGAACTTNNACAAGTTTTACCCCAAAAATGCATTTTGCAAAATATTTTAATTTCTCTTATCAGTCGTAGCTTTCAGCCCTATTCATTTCAATTATTACCATTCGAAAATAGGGGGGTGCAAAAAGATGAAAATCGCTCAAACCCGCATCCCGCCTGACTTCCTCAAAAAATTATCAATATAAATTTATTTTTTATACAATATTTCTATTTTGTATAAGAAATTTTTGTAATTATTATTTTATGAAATTAAAAAATAAAATATCGGTGTCAATAAGTTTAATCTGTGTCATCAGTGTGCTATGCTTTTACCAATTTTCCAATTTTCCGGATTCGTTTCACGTTTCACGTTTCACTTTTCACGATTTTTATTTATCAGTGATGCAAAAATAAAATTTCTCAATATTGAATAAAAACACTTACATATTATTCCAATCCGTTGTAATTTTCAGCTCTTTCGCTCTTAATTTAACATTTAACATTAAAAATTTAACATTGGAAAAATTGCACTTTCTTTGCACCACCGTTGCACCTTACTTTTTTTCTAACATTCTGTGTTTCAATATACTTAATAAAAAAATTGCACTTTGCACCGGTAGTTTTTCAATTAAACATTTTATCGCCGAAATCATTTTAGTATGTAAATCAACATTTATGTTGAATGCTTATTGTTCTTCAAATAAGCAGCTCTATAATAAATTAAAAGTGAAATGAAGTTTTTAAATTTTATAAACTTGATGAACTAAAAAATCAGAGAAATCAGTGAAATCAAGTTCATCAGTGATTGTTCTTTGACATATTCTGTATACCCATTGCGAAAATCTAATTTATCATCCCCCCTAACCCCCCTTCAAAGGGGGGAACGGTTGGAGCAAAATAAAAAAAGCCCTGATTCTCACGGCAGGGCTTCTTCTGTTTACCTTAATAACTTGCGTTATTTTATTTGATCATACTCAAGTACATTTCTACCTCACTTATTTCCATCTTCTACAAAAGTTTATTTCAAAAAGATAAACAAACTTGATAACTCAAAAATACCTCTAAAATTTCCTGGATTCCCGCATTCGCGGGAATGACAAAATCGTTTTATCTGCTTTTTGGACCACCTCTACAAGGAGAGGGGTAAGGCAGTTATTTTATTACATTCATTTTCTTTGTGATTACATTGTCAGTTCCGTTTGAACTGGCGATTAATCTGTAGAAGTATACTCCGCTTGCAATGTTGGTTGCGTTTAACTGTACTGTGTAATTTCCTGCTGTCTGCGAAGCATTGACCAATGACATTATTTCTCTTCCCATAATATCATAAACTTTAATGCTTACTTTGCTGTCCGACGGTAAATCATAATCAATCTTCGTTGTAGGATTAAATGGATTCGGGTAATTCTGAGATAAATTGAACTTTGAAGGAACTCCAATTTCAACTATATTATTCAGTTCATAATATTTAAAGTTACCATTAAAATCAACTTGTTTTAAGCGATACTGATATTTCCCGGTTTGAAGCTTCTCATCTGAGTATGAATAATGATTTAAAGTGTTGCTATTGTTTTTTCCTTTTACGAATCCAACATTTATCCAATTATTGTTATTTGTATTTGAAACTGTTCTTTCAATTTGGAATCCGGAATTGTTTTGTTCACTCGATGTTGTCCAGAAGAGATTAACATTTCTATCTTTTACTGAAGAAGAAAATGAAGTCAATTCAACCGGTAATGGACCTGCAAAAGGATTATCAGCAGTGTTGCCACCGAATGTGAACTGACTGAATCCGGAAAGTCCTGTCCTTAATGCTGTAGGGTCACTGTTTGTTCCCGTTCCGTTCATATGTGTACCAAGTACCTGCCAGTTGTTGCCTGCTGCCAGTCTTTTTATTACTCTTAAGGCTTGATAATTAAGAATGGACGTCCCACCTACATTAAATCCCTGACCTTCGAGTCCTACTGTATAAATACCGCTGGTAATTCCGGAGTTATCAATTTGCCAGTAACCTGTCGGGCTATATGTGTTTACTGTGTAACTGCCATCAGTTATCGGAGCATAGGAACTTGTTCCCGGGTCTAATGAAATATATTTTCCCGACAGTGTTCCACCGGCAGTTGGAGCAGTTGTGAATGATAATGTAATTTTATTTAAGTTGTTTGAAGTACCTAAAGGGAAAATCACGTTTGATATTGTTGATGCCGCAAACCATCTTTTAAATCCACCATTAATACCGGTAATAATTTGACCGGATGTATAATTTAATGTGCCACGATTGCTTGTGCTTGTACCAAGTGTTAAAATATAACCNNACCTGAACCGGTATTTAAATTTATATTTCCGTGTATCATATTTATTGTTCCGCCAACTGTAATATTACTCAAAATATTTAAACCTGCAGTATTATTTAAAGTTAAATCATACATTGTTGCCGAAATAGTTCCGTTGTTTGTGAATGTCTGAGTGGTTGTCCCGGAAAAATAAAATCTTTCATTAGAACCTGTTTCCGAAAAGGTTGCACCGCTGTTATTTGTAAAATTTCCTTTTAATGTAATTGAAGTTATTTCGGTCGAACTGTTATTAATTGTTATGCTTCCGTTGTTCATCAAGTTACCATTAATAGTTAAATCGGTTCCTTTATCTAAAGAAAATGCATTGGATGAATTTATAGTCAGACTGGCAATTACAACACCGTTAACATTAACGTTAACTGCATTGTTTATATAAACATCATCAGTACTTATAGGTACTCTTCCAAGATTCCATGTCGATTTACTCGACCAGCCTCCGCTGGAAACGCTTGAAATTGATGTTGAATATGAATTTTGTGAAAAAAGAGAGATTATTAAGATAAAACTAAGTGCTAATACGATTTTTGTGAGTTTACCGCTGTTGTGAGAATTCGGTTTCGTGTTCATTTCTATATACCTTTGATTTAATGTTAATAAAAAACTTTAAAATTTCCTGATTTCCCCAAATCCGCTTTTTATTAACGAAGCTCTTATTTGCTTTCTGTTTGTTTTTACTTGTCTGAGAACTTCATTTGTTACTTATTATATCTATAATATTGCAATTTGCATACCAAATAAAAATAGTCATATATAAGTTTATATTTAAATTTACTTTTCACAATGATAGTTTATATACTATAAAGAAAGTCCAAAAATTATACGAAAAAAAGGTTTAGCAACTTAATGCTAAACCTTTTAATATCTTTTATATTACTTATGGAAAATAGTAAAGATTATTTGATTACATTCATTTTCTTTGTCATCACGATTGACTGTCCATTTGTTTCGGCTAATAAGCGGTAGAAATATACACCGGATGAAAGATTGTTTGCATTTATCTGTATTGAATAGAAACCTGCCTGCTGATGTTCACTGATAACGTTCTGAACTTTGCGTCCAATCATATCATAAATTACGATTGATACATTACTTTCAGTTGGTAATGAATAATCAACTTTTGTTACCGGGTTGAAAGGATTCGGATAATTCTGTGATAAACTGATTGTAGTCGGTTCGCCAATATTAATAACATTATTAAGTTCATAATATTTGTAATTACCATTAAAATCAACCTGTTTCATACGATATTGATATTTTCCGGCTTGAAGCTTTTCATCTATGTATGTATAGTTATTAAGTGAGCTGCTGTTGTTTTTACCTGTTACGAAACCTAATACTGTCCAGGTCTGGTCTTTTGAGTTTAAATTAGTTCTTTCAATTTGAAATCCTGCATTGTTTTGTTCGCTCGCTGTTGACCAGTTAAGATTTACAGTTCTTCCTTTTGTATTGGAAGTGAATGATGATAATTCAACCGGTAATGGACCTGCAAACGGATTATCAACTGTATTTCCACCGAATGCGAATGTGCTGAAGCTTGTAAGACCGTATCTCCATGCTGTTGCATCGTTATTGCTGCCTGTTGCTACCTGGTATGTTCCTAATGCCTGCCAGTTTGAAGATGAGTTATCTCTTTTGATTACTCTTAAAAGTGCATAGTTAAGAATGGATGTTCCACCAACGTTGAATCCCTGACCTTCAAATCCGACATTGTATGTACCGCCTGTGATTCCTGAATTATCAAGTTGCCAGTAACCTGTTGGACTGTAAGTATTTACTGTGTAACTTCCGTCTGTTATACTTGTTGAAGAAGTTGTTCCCGGGTTAGAAGGTATAAATCTGGCTGTTAATGTGCCACCTGCCGTTGGGGCAACGGTGAACGACAATGTAATTTTGTTCAAATTTGCTGCGGTTCCAACCGGAAAATATACGTTACTTACAGTTGATTTTGCGAACCATCTGCAGAATCCGCCTGTTGTGCCTGTGATAATTTGACCTGAAGTATAATTTAAAGTTCCTGTAGTCGTTATACTTGTTCCGAGAGTTAAAGTATAGCCTGTTATGTCAATATTTCCGGACACCATATTTAAAGTCAAAATATTTATGTTTCCTGAGATTGTTAATCCGTTTGTATTATTAACTGTTAAATCATTCATCGTAGCCGTTATCGTACCTGAATTTGTGAATGTCTGAGCTGAAGTTCCCGAAAAATAAAATCTGCTGTTTCCGATTTCAGTAAACGTTCCGGTGTTTGTGAAGTTACCATGGATATCTAATGAATTTACTGTGCCTATATAGTCACCAAATAAAATTATTCCGGCGTTTGATACGTTTCCGTTAACTGTTAAATCTTTAGCTTTATATATAGTAAGTGTTTTAGCGGAGTTAATCGTAAGAGAAGCGACTGTCTGACCTGTCATATCATAAGTAACATTAGTTGCAATTACAACATCTTCTGTACTGGTTGGAACATGGTATAAAGACCAGGTTAAATAAGAACTCCAGTTACCGTTTGCCTTTGAAGTATTTATTGCATTCGCACTATATGGTGTCGGACTGGTTGTTTCAGTCATGTTTTTAAAATTTTCACTTGCAAAGATGTTAGAATTAAAAATTCCTAAGATAATAGTAATACAAACTGTAAATACAATTATTTTAAGTGTCGTGTTTAAGCTTTGGTTGATTGTTTTCATTTTTTTTGTTTTTGTATTATTAAAAAAACTCTTGAAACTAAAACGCTCTCCCAAAGCCACTTTAATTACACTTATATACTAGCAATTGTTGTGCCAAAATAAAAATAGGTTTAAATATATTAAAATTGATTAAAAAAATTTGATAATAGTATTTAGACTATGATTAATAGTAATATCATTGTTATTGAGATTTTTGTCTTGAGGTATATACTATTAAAAGATTATATTTCCGATCCTGAGACCCGGAATAAATTTAAAAGAATATTGTATCGGGAGTCCCTAAAGAACAGGAGACTCCCCGATACAAGAAACAGATTGTGACGTGAATAATGACAAAACTCCCGGCATCAATAAAAAATCATTTAATCAAACTCATTTTCTTTATCAGAATTGAATTAGCTCCGTTTGAGTTGACAGCTAATTTATATATATAAATACCACTTGCAAGATTATTTGTATTAATTTCTACTGTATAAAATCCCGCAGTTTGTTGTTCATTTATTACTTTTTTAACTTCCCGACCCAAAATATCATATAATAATAGTGTAACCTTGCTATCAAATGGTAAGGAATAATCAATCTTAGTCGTCGGGTTGAAAGGATTAGGATAATTCTGTGATAAATTTAACTTAGCAGGTAATCCTATTTCGATTATATTATTCAAACTATAATATTTGTATGCTCCATTATAATCAACTTGTTTTAGCCTATATGAATATTTACCACTTTGCAGATTGTTATCGGAATACGAATAACTGTTTAACGAATTATTGTTATTTTTTCCCTTTACGAAACTTAAAACAAACCATTGATTTGTTTTATCATTATTATTTAATCTCTCAATCTGGAAACCGGAATTGTTCTGTTCATTAGAAGTTGACCAGCTTAGATTAACATTTCTACCATTAGATGATGAAGAGAATGAAGAAAGTTCAACAGGTAATGGTCCACCGAAAGGATTATCGACCGAGTTTCCACCGAACGCGAACTGACTGAATCCTACAAGTGCTGACCTCCATGCAGTCGGGTCATTATTTGTTCCTGTTCCGGCTATATATGTACCACTCGCAGTCCAGTCATTTCCGGGGGCAGGTCTTTTTAATATTCTTAAAAGCTGATAATTAAGAATTGAGGTTCCCCCTACATTAAATCCTTGTCCTTCGAGACCTAAAGAATACGTTCCGTCATTGGACATACCATCACCTATCGTTAATTGCCAATAACCTGATGGGCTATAAGTATCTACAGTGTATCCATTATCATCAATTGGATTTAAAGAATTTGTTCCCGGGTCAGTCGGGTCAAATTTCGCTGTGAGCGAGCCGCCGGTTGTCGGTGCTGCTGTATAAGAAAAAGTAATTAAATTTAAATTTGTAGTAGTACCAATAGGAAACAAAGCATTGAATATAGTATTAGCCGAAAACCATCTTTTGAATCCGCCTGTACTTCCTGTTATAATCTGTCCGGATGTATATGTTAATGTACCTACTGAGGCTGTATCTGCTGCTGAGCCAAGTGTTAAAATAAACGCTCCCGTATTAATTTTACCTCCCGACATATTTAATGTATTATTAACAATCAGGTTTCCACCTAATGTTATGATATTAGCGGCATTTCTGTTAATTTTAAAAGTTTTTAGATTATTTGTTATGTTTGGTAAAGTGACGGAGCCCGTACCTCCAAGAGTTAATATGCTATTCGGACCTCCATTTAAACCTGTTGTTCCGGAAACAGCACCTTTCAAAGTTAATGTATTTGAACCGATAGAATACATTCCACTGACTAAAGAAAATGTTCCATTTACTGTTACGGTATTAGCTGAATTTGCTTGTTTTATCGTATCAGGTGTATTAACTGTTAGGTTGTTCAGGATTCCATTTGCAGAAGGCATTTCTACATCAGTAGAATAAGTTGATGTGCCCGTATAAATTATATTTACGCTTGTTCCGAAAGTTGGAACTGCTGTAAGTGTTCCTCCGGAGCGGGTAATAATGGCTCCGTTTCCTAATGTAAGGAATGTGGAATCTTTCGTAGATGAACTTACGCCCAATCCGAGTGTATCAAAAACTGTTATTGCACCCGTTAAAGTAACAGTTTTATTATTATTATTAATGAAATTATTAAGACCATTTGTAACACCGGCAATGCTCGTAGCTGTAGTCCCTGTCATAACAAGATTTGATGTTGCGCCTCCCTTAAGAAGTCCGGTATAACCTGCAGTCAAAGTCATAGTTTTTCCAAGAGTTAAAGTGTTTGCACCGATATTGAACGAGCCGCTGAAATTGCTATTGAATACGAAATTATTTGTAATAGTAATGCTTGAATTTAAATTTACTATTGTGCCGTCAAAACAATCGAGTCTATCAAAGGATAACGTCGGAGGAACTTCATTTCCCATAGTGATTGGCGTTGTTGAGTCATCATAAATTAAATCCAAACCTCCCGTGCCAATGTTGAATACAGAACTAACATCCATTGAACCTGCAGGAGATATATTTCCGACTGTACCTCTTTGAATAACGGGTGCAGTTGCTCCGCCATTTCCTACCGTAATTTTACTTGAATTGACAACTGTGCCTGTGTATAAATTAAGAGTTAATACAACCAGTTGAGTGGAAGACGATATATTAATTCCGACAGTATTATTGACTGTAAAATCAGTCATTGGAGAAGAAATGGTTCCGGTATTACTTATGGTCTGAAGAGAAGTCCCGGAGAAAAATAATCTGTCCCGAACCGTAATTTCATTAAATGTTCCTGCATTTGTAAAATCCCCTTTAAGTATGAGAGACTGAGTTCCCCCACCTGCTGCATAAGTTAAAACTCCACTATTTGTGAAAACTCCGTTGACTGTCAGAGAAGTACCTCTGTTAAGGGTCAGTGAGTCTCCTGTACCGATTGTGAGACTTGCAACCGTGCTTGCCGCGGTGTTAAATACCACAATAGTTGCGATTGAAACATCTTCCGTAACAAGAGGGACATGACCCAGACTCCATGTAGTACCTGCACCCCAGTTACCGTTAACAATGCTTGTATTTACAGCATTTGGGCTAAAAGGAATATTATTATTTTCTGAATAAGATGTATTGTTAAGGAAAGTGATTTCGCTGATTAAAAATAAACATAATATTGCGAAATTTAACCTGTAGGAAGATTTGCGGAATAGGGTTAATAATTCATTCATTTCCCAATCCTCTCTTTCTTTATTTTTTTAAATAAAAGTTGACACCATTTAATTCTTTTCAAGAAAGAAGTATTGAGAAGTATGAATAAATATTATACTCTATTTTATTACTCTTATATAATGATAGTTGATAACCATTTTGATTTTTTTGTAACACTTTCAAAACATTTATATCTATAACACTTACAATTAATTTTTTCTAAAATTAAAAACTTCCCAACACTATTTTAGAAAAAAGTTATAATGTTGCAACAATATTAAGTTAAAATCGTTCCATTAAAAACTTATTTGTAATCGCTAAGGTGAGTTTATTAATAAAAAATGATGATTTTCGATTATTATAATAACAAACTGTTTACCATGTAAAGATTTGAATAAATAGGTTATATTATTTAAATAATATTTTTAATATTTGCAAGCACCTTATAAATAAAATTAATTAATTTTATTTTACAATATATTCAGAATCATCAATATTATTAAATCTATTAATAAATCAACCTCAACCATATTTATGATTGAGGCTGAATATTTAGAATCTCAAATCGAAAATAAATTACTTAATTACAGTCAATTTTTTTGTTATAATTTGTTGTTGTCCATTAGCATTTGTAATCAATCTGTAGAAATACATTCCGCTTGCAAAATTATTTGT
>PNBM01000128.1 GCA_003135995.1 Ignavibacteriota bacterium
CCCAGGACATCCGCCAAATGTTGGATTGAAACAGCGCGCGGCCGTTCACCGGAAAATTCTCCGTTCGCCAGAAAATGATGTACGACGTCGGCTTGCAGTTCGAGTTGATGGACCAGCCGGTCCTCGAACAACGATTCGATCTCGAGGCTCGAAATAATCCCCACCGCGGCGATAATGACGACGGCAAGAATCAAGTAGGTGAGCGTTATTTTTGTTTGGATACGTTTCATTTTCACGCTTTGAACCTGTAGCCGACCCCCTTCACGGTCTCGATCATCTCCGCATATTGTCCGAGTTTCTCCCTGATTTTTCTGATGTGAACATCAACCGTGCGATCGACGACGAAGACCCCTTCGCCCCACACGGCGTTGAGAAGAACATCCCGGGAAATCACGCGCCCCCTGTGTCGGACAAGGTACACCAGCGTTTCAAATTCTTTTTTCGGGAAGACCAATGCTTTTGTTCCAAGTGTCACGGTATAGTTCGGCACGTTGATTTCAAGTTCATCGATACGAAGGATGTTGGATGCTTCGGAGGCCGAATCTTCCTTGTTGTCTCTTCGCATGGCGGTCCGCACCCGTGCGATAAGTTTTTTTATGCTGATCGGCTTCACGATATAATCGTCGGCGCCAAGCTCAAGCCCGATGATGCGGTCCANNAAAGGACGGGAATGGACTTTGTCCTTTCTACCCGCTTCAATTCGCGCAGGACGTCGAGGCCGTTCATCTCGGTCATCATAATGTCCAGAAGAATCAAGTCCACATGTTTTTTCACTTGCTCGAGCGCCTGTTTACCGTTTCGCGCTGTGAGGACTTTGTAACCCTCTTTTTCAAGATTGTACTGCAGCATTTCGACAATGTCTTTTTCGTCGTCGACAACAAGAATGGTTTTTTGCATAGCTCGTGTTCCGATTTAATGTGAAATGGCGTACGGGTCGAACGTTGTAATGCCGCTAAACTGTTGGTACGTGCGGAGTTTTTCCACCGGCGACATATTTTCAATGAGCGGGATCGGGCGCTCGTTGTTGTAACGGTACAGAACCCGGGCCGCTTCCTGCTGCAGCTCGTCCAGCGAAGAAAACGGCTTCGTCAAATAGGGCTCGACTTCATCAAACCGTTTGATCCGCTCCATGAATCGGTTCACCGCAAGTTTCTTCTTCGACGGGACCTCGTGCTTAATGCCGAGCTTCCGCAAGTTCATCGTAAATGCGTGCGTCCGCGACCGCGGCTTTGAAACGCTGGCAAACGCATTGTCGAGCGGCGTTTGAATATAGCGAATTAAAAAGGGAAAATGCATCAATCCAAACTGGATAAAATCGAGAGCCGAGAGCGTCGAATGTCGGCCGTAAATTTTCGTGATGCGCAGCCGGGAGCACTCATCGATCGCGCTGTATTGGACAAAATGCTGCTTGCCGTTTTGATTTGTAATAAGCTTGAACGTGAGGCTAACGCGGTCGCCAGGAAGCAACGCGTCGTTGGGCCGGAGTTTCCGCCGGTGCGACTTCTTGAGCTTCATGTCGACGCCGGATTTCTTCAGCAGCTTCCAGATCGCGCTTTCCGACAATTCAATGTCGTACCATATGGAAAGATAAAGCTTCAGCCGTTTTTGTCCGAAGCCGGTTTTCTCCCGAAGCTCGCGCAGCCGTTGAACGATCGCCGGGGATGTGGCACGGGGACTGTGATGCGGTCGCCGGGAGCGATCTCCGAGGCTTGAGACGTTTTTCGAGGATATTTTGTACCGCTTCAGCCATTTGTAGAACGTCTTGCGGCTGATGGAGAATTTTTGACAAATAGAAGGAACGCTTTTCTTTTCTTCGAATTCCTTCATCCACTCCATGCGCCGGGCGACCGCGGTATCGGTTTCAATCATGATTGCTTCGCGGGAAAAAATTGTTTGCGATCTCTGAAAAAAAAATCGTCACGATGCTTTCTTCACTTTTTCAAAGCGTTGGACTATCCGCGTCTCGCCGCTGGCCACGATTGCGACAACCACAACATCCCCGTCGGATTTCAACAACAACTCTTTCGCGCGCGCGGTCGATTCCTCTTCCGTTCCTTCGACAGTCTCGTGAGCAACCGTTTTAGGAACTTCCAAATACTTGTACACCGAAACTCTGTACGTCATACGCCTCCTGGTAAAATTGTACGAAAGAAATTTACTGACTGATGTTATGCAAAACACGCTCAACACAACTCTTATAACGCTCCTACGGAGCTTCAACGAAACGCAATTATTCACACTACAAATATTTCGTCCCTCCGGGACTCTAAATCTATGAACTTTATAAGAATTTCAGCAGTTAGTAAAGCTCCGATAGGAGCGATATAGTTGTAGCAATGGTCAATTACTATCAATCAAGCCCCGTTAGGGGCGGCACATGAAAGAGCTTTGGCCTATTGCGTTGCGACAGTTACCGAACAGTCTTTTCTACCGCTTCCCACAACAAATCAGCGACATCTTTCACCTGGACCCGTTCACTCGCCTCTTTCGCTTTTACCCCGTCGGTCATCATCGTCATGCAGAACGGGCAGGCAGTCCCGACCGTTCCCGCATTCGTAGACAACGCTTCTTCCGTTCGCTCGATATTGATGCGTTTCCCTTCCTTTTCTTCCATCCACATCCTGCCCCCACCTGCCCCGCAGCACAACCCCTTGTCTTTCGACCGGGGCATTTCAGCCAAGGACATTTGCGGGATCGCGCGCAGCAACGAGCGGGGAGAATCGATGACGCCGTTGTACCGTGCAAGATAGCATGAATCATGGAACGTCACCGTCGCGGGCTGCGGGCGCGACACTGTAATTTTTCCGGCTTCGACCAATCCCAAAAGAAAATCGGTGTGATGGACAACTTCATAGTTGCCGCCGAATTGAGGATATTCATTTTTCAAAGAATGCAGACAATGCGGACAGGTTGTTACAATTTTTTTAATATTATATCTTTTAAATGTTTCAATATTTTGCTGAATGAATTGCTGCGCAAGAAATTCATTACCAAGCCTTCTCGCAGTATCTCCATTACACTTTTCTTCATTTCCGAGTACACCGAATTTAACACCCGCTTTACTCAAAATTTTTGCAAATGATTTTGTAACATTCCTGTATCTTTTATCAAATGCACCTGCGCAGCCAACCCAGTAAACTATATCAAGAGAATCTGCAGAACCTACATTGCTCATTTTATTTAATGTTATATCTATTCCAGCTTTACCGGATTCTTCGATGAATTCTTCAATCCATTCATTACGAGCTTCAGAGCCAAATGCCCATGGAGATTCATTGTTTTCGAGATTTTTAAAAACAGTATTCATTTCAGGAGGAAAAGCAGATTCCATCATGGCTAAATCACGACGCAAATCAACTATAGATGTTACGTGGTCAATCATAACGGGACATTCTTCCACACAAGCGGCGCAAGTCGTGCAAGCCCAAAGTTCTTCCTGCGAAATGTAATCATGAACCAGAGATTTTTCGAGAACGGGATCCGATTCAATTTTATTATAAATTATTGCTCCTTTTTCCTGTGTACGTTTTCTGATTTGGGTAACAATTTTTTTAGGATTTAAAAGTTTACCCGTGCTGTTTGCAGGACATACTTCAGTGCATCGTCCGCATTCGGTGCAGGTTAAACCGTCAAGTAATTGCTTCCACGATAAATCTTCTATATCTTTCGCACCATACTGCTGAATACTTTCGTCTTCAAAATTAATTGGTTTAAGAATATTTTTCTTTTCGATTTTATAATTCGAAAGAAAAGTATTCGGAATAGATGAAAGCACATGAAAATGTTTTGAATAGGGAAGATAATTTAAAAATGTCAACACAATAATATTATGCGCCCACCAGAATGCAAGGTAAACAGATTCTGAACCATTTGAATTAAACAAACCTGCAAGAAATCTTGAAACCGGGTGAATACCACGAATGGTTCCTAATAATACTTTTTCTATATTAGCGCCGGACATTGTAATCATCACAAATAAAATTAAAAGTAATATCAATGTAGCATCGAAGCGTGAATGTTTTTCAACTTTTAATCTTTTGGGAGTTCCAATATATCTTCTGAATAATGAAAAAAGAACTACAACTAAAACCAGAGCACCGAAAATATCTTCTGTTAGAGATATCAATGAATACAATTTGCCGAGAAAAGCTAAAGAAAATCCGGGAATAAATCCTTCGAGTAAACTTTCGATAACGACTAAAAGTAAAACACAAAATCCCCAGAATATAGATGCATGAAGAAATCCGGCAAATTTACTCCTGAATAATTTTGACTGAAAAAAAGCAATATTGATTGTATTTATAATTCTTTGCGGAATATTATTCAACCTGTTTTCGGGTTTTCCGAGATTAAGATAAAACAAGAATTTCCTGACCGAATAAATAAAAAATCCGAATGATAAAAGTAAAAATATAATATAAATTATCGTATTTAACATTTAAGTTTAAATTAATTGGAAAGAAGTTAATGAATCCTGCGTAAATTTAAAAGTAATTATTCAGTATCAAATAATTAAAAATTAAGAATTAAAAATTAAAAATTATTAAAAACTTTTTTAACTTGACGAACTTGATAAACTTGACGAACTTGAAGAACTTGATAAACTTGAAGAACTTGATAAACTTNNGAGTTGCACAACGATTCTTCTTGTCCGTGCCCGGTTATCAAAATCTATTAATACAATTTGCTGCCAGGTTCCGAGTGTCAATTCACCATTTATAATTGGTACGGTAAATGAAGTTTTGAAAAGCGCGGAACGCAGGTGTGCATGACCGTTGCCGTCTCCCCAGGTATCGTCGTGGTGATACCGGACTGAAGACGGAATCAGTTTATCGAGCAGTTTAGGTAAATCTTTCAGGAGACCGGGTTCATATTCAATTGTAGTTATCCCTACAGTTGAACCTATGGAGAATACATTGCAGGTGCCATTTTTTATTTTCGAATTAATAAGAATTTCATTAACGTCTTCGGTAATTTCAATTATGTCGCAATTGCCTTTTGTTTTTTTGGTAATCTCGTTTGAAATTATTTTCATTTGCTATTGCACTCCTATAATAATTACTATTTAAGTTCAATGAATACTATTTCTTTCTTCTCGCGAAGATAAAACAGATAATTATTTTTTGTAAAAAAATTATCGGGCACATTGTAAGTTGATTTTGCATTCAGAATATCCGAATACAAAATTTCACCTGTTTTAATATCAAAAATTCTCAATCGGTTTTCATAATATTTTTTGTTCAAATCCTTCAGGTCGATTCCTGCCGGGACATAATAATTAAAAATCAAATAATTTTTTTTAATTAAATATTCTATATCCCCTTTGTATTCAATATCTTTAGTTTCATTATTAATGATGGAAGAAATATTTTCGTCTTTTACGGATTCATATTTAACGGGATAGTCCGAAAACTCATGCTGGAGGTCTTCAACAGAGTCCCTGATTTCATATATACCTGAATGCTCTTCGGCCGGAATTACGGATTTAACATTTCCATCTTTCAAATTAAGTTCTACGATTTCATACGATTCGAAATTTTGTTTTATTCCATAGAGATTTTCTGTTGTATTAAAAAGGTATAAATATTTTTCATTTTCCCAGAGTTTCTCACCCGTATTAATATCGAGTGCAATAATATTTTTATGATAGGGAAGTTCCGGTTTATCATATCTGTGAAGAAACACAATTTCCGATGTTGCACCTTCTATGGATATCCAGTAATTTCCATCTTCAAATAAAAAATTTTTTAAATAAGTTTTTCCGCTTGAGATATCAATCACAAAAAAATATACAACCCGTTTAGTTAAATCTCTCGTCTCGCCTACAATTAAATTTTCACCGCCGAATATGAATCTCCAGAGATTTCCGTTTTGTGAAAAAATCCAACCGGGTTTGAGTTTATTTTTCTTTTTTAAAAAATTCATTAAATCTGTTAATCCAAAAAAATTAATACATTAATTTACGTTGAGTTCAAGAATCAAATTTAATCCATCAAGTACAAGATTCGGTTCATAAATATCAATTGTTCCGGTTTTACGCATAATCAAATCTGACATTCCGCCTGTTGCTACAACAAACAATCCCTTATATTCCTTCTTCATTTCACGAATAATTCTTTCCACCGTAAATAAGTTTTGATAATAAGCTCCTGCGACGATATTACTATTGGTATCGTTATTAATGAGTTCAGGAATATTCTTAAAATTTACCAATGGTAAGGTAGTATTTTGAGCTAAAGCTTTAAGCGATGTTTGTATTCCTATTGAAATTAAACCTCCGAGATAATTTCCATTGGAAATAAGATTAAATGTAGTTGCAGTTCCAAAATCGATTACGAGAATATTTTTTTTATTATTGAATTTAATAAAAGCCGCAACGGCAGAACAAATTCTGTCACTTCCCAAAGTATCGGAATATTTAAATTTTAAGGGAAGATTAACTTTCATATCTATAAATAAAGGTGTTAAATCGAATTTTCTTTTTATAATTTCAGAAATTTTCTTTTTCAGCTTATTATTCAAAGATGAAACTGCAACCTTTAAGAAATTATCCGGAAAAAAGTGAGGAATATTTTCTATAATATTTACAAAATCATTTCCGGTGTATTCAAATCTTTTGATATTCAGAATTTTATTTTTGGATGCTTTTGCGATTTTAATACCGGAATTACCTATATCTATTAACAGATTATAATTCATTCTAAGAATATTTTTAAGGCAATATAATTATTATGATATTAATAGAATGTGTTAAAATTCAGTAATCAGTCTGGGGATTTTATTTTGAAAAAAGGTAAGATATTTTCTTTTAATNNAAATTAAATTTGTGAAAACAAAATGTTCCCGGGATGCCGGGAACATTTAAACTTAAGTCGTTTAATAATTAAAGTGCAAATTTGATACCGCCGGATAATGTGATTCCTTTAATATTCGGGTCTCCTACAATAATTTTATATTTGGCATCGCCGAAAAGTGTGTAATTTGAATTCGAGCCTACGAAATCAATTCCACCGCCAAGATCGAGTCCGACCTTTGTATCATTTTTTTCGGGATTATGCGAGTTTAAAAAATTCAATCCGATTCCACCATCCACATAAGGTTCTAAAGATCCGGTTTTAAATTTCATTCTCACGAGACCTGCCATTTCGAAATTATTCATATCATCAGTTTTCCAATAATTAGCCTGCGGGACGAAAGAAAAACTCTCGGTTTTTATTTCGGCGAACAGACCTACATTCATACCCGTGCCGCCTTCGAATCTTGCAAAACCGGCTAATATGCCGAGTTCAACATTCGTGGCTGACATATTCGTGTTCAAAGGTCTAATTGGATTTGTCTTTAAATAATTATTAATATTCGGATTCGTTTTATATTGTGAGAAGGAAATACTTGCCATTAAAAGAAACACTAATGCGAAGAAACAAATTTTTATGTTCATTAAATTGAATTTTATTTAATGGAATTAATTAATTTAGATTTGATATTTCCAATTTTTTAATTTCATCTCTCAAAAGAGCAGCTTTCTCGTAATCTTCATTGACAACAGCAGATTCAAGATCGGATTTCAACTGTTGCAGTTTTTGCTCTTTAGAAATATCCTTTGTATCTTTAGATTTTGAAACTATTTGTTCCGGATCTGAAGATTTGGTTTCGTCATCACCTTTATTTTCAAATTCAGGTACGAAACCAATTTCATCCATTATATAAGTAGAAACATAAATTGGAGCAGAGAATTTTAATGCTAATGCAATAGCATCGGAAGGTCTTGCATCTATCTCATCAATAGAAGATGAATTAAATTTAATTTTTGCATAAAACGTAGAATCCTTTAATTCATCGATTGTGATATTATCGATGCTATATCCTAAATTTTCGATTATAGTTTTTAACAGGTCATGTGTTAACGGACGAGGAGGTTTTATACCTTCGAGTTCAAGCGCAATTGCCTGTGCCTCGAATTGCCCTATTATTATAGGAAGTCTTCTTTCGCCGTTCACTTCTTTTAAAATAATAGCATATCCGCCTCCACTCACAGTTGAAGAGAGTGAAAGTCCAAATATATCAACCTGTATTATATCTCTTGAATCATCCATATTACACAATAAATTACTTTTGTTTTTACTTTNNTTTTACATAAAATATAAAGGTATAAAATTCTATACCCCCTAATAAAACATAGTTATTAGTCAAAAAATTTAAAGTCTTATGTTAAATGACCGTGCGGTCAAAAAAACATAATTTACATTCAATTTATAAATATTATTAATTTAAGTAAATACAATTAATAATTATTTATGATAATTTTTTAATTTCTTCTGTTAATGCCGGTAAAATCTCAAAAACATCGCCAATTATACCATAATCGGCGATTTGAAATATCGGAGCATCTTTATCCTTATTTATTGCAACGATACATTTTGATGTTGACATACCGGCAAGATGTTGTATAGCGCCGCTTATACCACAAGCGATATAAAGGCTGGGGGAAACAGTTTTGCCTGTTTGTCCGACCTGGTCAGAATGCTGTCTCCAGCCGGCATCTACGACGGCACGCGAAGCTCCTGTTGCAGCTCCGAGCACTGAAGCAAGGTTTNNATGTTCAGGACCTCTCAGACCTCTGCCGCCTGATACTATTCTGTCTGCTTCCGCTACATCGAGTTTGCCCGATGATACTTCAACATTTTTTACAATTGTTTTAAAATCAGATTCGGAAATGTTCAATGTGTTCACATCGATGTTTTCTATGAAAGCATCGTTTGAATTTTGTTTAACGGGTTTAAATACATTTGGTCTTAAATTAAGCAAAATATTTTCGGATTTGAATATCACATCTATAAGACTTTTGCCTGCATATACAGGTTTGGTAGCAATTATTTTATTATCGGAGATTTTGATATCTATACAATCGGGGCAAATGGCGCAAGAAGTTTTTATAGCAACGGAAGGAGAAATTTCTCTCCCAAAAGTGGTTCCTGATATTATCAGAATGTTAAATCCGTTTTTATTAAAAAATTCTCCGATGGTTTTGGAAATTGCCGGATGGGAATATACGAATTGATTACCTGCATGAATAGAATTCAGTTGATTTAAACTAACGTGATTAATTTTCTTCGCACCATAATCACCCAATGATTTCAACATATTTTCATCACAATCATTTACAGACAGGACTTCAAATTCACAACCCAAAGCATCTGCAAGTTTTTTTGATTCCGAAACTACTTCAAATGCAGGATTCTTAAATTTATTATCTTTTGATTCTACGAACGCTAAAATTTTATTTGACATATATTTTTTAAAATCTGATTAAAATTTTTAAATTAGTTAAAGAACTTTTGCTTCTTCTCTTAAAAGCTTAACCAGTTCAGGAACACTGGACGCACCATCCGATAATATTTTACCTTTTGATTTGGACGGCGGAAGGCGCATCTCAATCACTTCGGTAACGTTATCTGTATAGACAGGATTTTTTTCTGCGATTGGTTTAGATTTAGAAGCCATAATGCTTTTTAAATTCGGATACCGCGGATTGTTTATACCTTTTTGTGTTCCGATTATTACGGGCATATTACTTTCGACTATTTCTTTGCCGCCTTCTATTTCACGCTCTGCAATTACTTTTCCGTCTTTAATTTCCAGCTTAACAACTATGTTAATTGCAGGGATATTCAGAATTTCTCCGACCATTTGCGGTATCAGGACACCATCATAATCAATGGATTGTTTTCCGAATAAAATTACATCAGGAGAAATTTCTTTTATTTCATTTGCGAGATTTTTTGCAACGACGAAAGAATCAAAATCTGTAGTCAGGCTTTTAATCAACACGCCTGTATCCGCACCCATCTGGAAAGCTTTCTTAATCGCTTCTTTATATTTATCCGTCCCGAATGAAATAGCAATTACTTCACCGCCATTTTTTTCTTTTAGCTGTACGGCTTCTTCGACTGCAAATTCGTCGTAAGGGTTTAAAACAAAACTTACTCCACTCTCATCGATAATTCGCCCCGAACCGGCAATTTTCACTTTTGTTGTTGTATCCGGAACGAGCGAAACGCAGACTACTATTTTCATAACTTAATTCGATTTAGTTAAAGGTTGTAAAATAATTAAAGTAATTAACATATGCAATTTCGTAACTTAGACAATAAAAAAATAACAATTTATTAACGAATAAGATTTCTTTTATGAATAATTGAGATTAATTATTGTCAATTGCCACAAATTACGATTTTTTTTGTTTTAACAATATAAATTAATTGTTTTTTGAAAAAGCGATTAGATCATCAATTTTAATTTAATCCATAAGGTGAAATTATTTCATTGATAAATGATTTTTGTATTTGTATATTCAATGATATCGCGGGATGGAGCAGTTGGTAGCTCGTCGGNNCGGGCTCATAACCCGAAGGTCGTAGGTTCAAGTCCTACTCCCGCTACAAAGAAAACCTCAAAGACTTAATTGGCTTTGAGGTTTTAATATTTTAAACGATTTTATTAATAAAGTAATTGTGTTCAAATTAGTGGTTTAACAATTGATTTATTTAATTAAAATCATTTTCTTAGTTTCCCGATAATCTCCTGCTTCAATTCTGTAAAAATATATTCCGCTTGAATATTCAATTGCGTTCCATTGTGTTTCGTAAGTTCCCGGATTAAGTTTCTCATTAATCAGAGTTGAGATTTCTCTTCCTGTAACATCAAAGATTTTTAAAATTACATTACTCGATTTTGAAACATCAAATTTAATATTGGTAATTGGATTAAATGGATTAGGGTAATTTTGAAATAAGAAATAAGAACTAATAATTTTATTATTTGAATTGTTTATAAAAGTGGAACCACCATTTGTTGTTTTTAAAACAAGATCTCTATTACCAACTATCCAACCTGTATAAATATTAATAAAACTAAAATCGTTATATCTAAATGAAGAATCTGGATATTGTCTAACCCAATTAATTCCAGCATTAGATGTTCTATAAAATTTTGAGGAATCGCCAATCATATAACCAACATTTTTATTATAAAATTTTATTATATTTATTTGTTCAGAGGATGTAAAAGTCCGATGCCAGTTGTATCCGCCATCTGTTGTTTTCAAAACTAATCCGGAGTCATTTGTTCCTGCAAGATATCCATTTAATGAATCTGTATAAAAAAAATCATTATATATTGTGCCGCTTGGCAAATTGATTTGATTCCAATTAAAACCGCCATTTGAAGTTTTAAAGAAATAATAATATTCATCTAAATAATATCCATTAGCAGTATCAAGAAATAATATTTTTTTCAAATAGGAACTTGGTGTAGTAATTGCCGTCCAGATACTTCCTCCATCTGTTGTTTTATAAATAGTTTGACCACCAGAACGAAAACCAGTCATTTCATTGATAAAATATAAATTATTAATATAATCCATTGGCGAAGAGTAAAGAAATTGCCAGTTAGCTCCTCCATCTGTAGTTTTTCGCACTTGATAAAACCAAGGATTTCCAGATATAGCTGTTGATATAAAACCCGTTAAGGCATTAACAAAACTTGCACCATAGCAATAAAGATAAGGTACTTGAAAAACATTAGTCCACGTAGAACCTAAATTTGTAGTTTTATATACACACGCATCGTAACTGATAATATAACCCCCTTGAGAATTTTTAAATTGGGCATAATAAAAATTCCTTCCAGCCGAATCTACTATTGTTTTTTGCCAACTCGATTGAGAATTACTACAATTAACTATTATAAAAATGAGTATTGCTATTTTTAAACTTATTTTCATGATCTTGTAATAAATTTTTATAAAATAATTTTATTTTATTTTCAGTCTTAAAAATATTTCTAACTGATGATATAATATTGTGAATCATATTAAACTTATTCACAATTTTAGAAATAATCAATAAACTAATTATTCAAAGATTAATGTTAATATTTTTTACTGATTAACTAAAATCCTCAGAAGCTATTTGAATATTCAACTTTTCTTACATTTGATTCAAATAATTTCAAGAAATGAAAATATCATCTTCAATACAACTTATGTAACTACAATCGCTATCAATAACGATTTGATTTGTTTAAGAAAAAGAGAGTTGTTATTTTAAATATATTTTAACAAAAATTAATATGGCTACCCAGAATTCTTTCGATATTGTATCGCAAATAGATTTTCAGGAGGTTGACAATGCTGTTAACCAGGCTTTAAAAGAAATCAAGCAAAGATACGACCTTAAAGGAACCAATAGCGAAGTTATACTTAATAAAAAAGATAAAAAAATAAATATCGAATCGAAAGATGATTTTCATCTGAGAACCGTTCTCGATATTTTGCAAAATAAAATGATAAAAAGGGGAATATCCCTGAAAGCATTAGCACCCGGAGAAATAGAACAGAGTCCATCGGGAAATGTTAAACAGGAAATAGCCATTCAGCAGGGTATTGACAAGGATAACGGAAGGTTAATCGTAAAAATAATAAAGGACAGCAAATTAAGAGTACAGGCTGCAATACAGGACGAACAGGTAAGGGTTACAGGAAAGTCCAAGGATGATTTACAGGAAGTGATGAGAATACTAAAAGAAGCGGATTTAAAATTTGCAGTGCAGTTTACAAACTATAGATAAAGCATCAAATGTTAAATGTTAAATGTTAAAGTAAAAAAACAAAATTCATTAATTAAATATCATTGAGAGTCAAATATTTTACAATATTAATTTCATTAACACTTTTAATATTCCTGATTCTGCCCATAAGAAATTCTAATCTTAAAGGCAGTGAAACAAGGAATGGTAGAAGAATCGAAACGGTAGTCATTGACCCGGGGCATGGCGGGAAGGACCCCGGAACAATTGGTCTGTCGGGAATATATGAAAAAAATATTGTATTACCCATCGGGTTAAAGGTAAAAGAATATTTGGTTAAAGGGTATGGTGACCTTAAAGTAATTATGACCAGGGATAAAGATGAATTCATTGAATTAAAATCCAGAGGGAAAATTGCAAATGACAATTCAGGAGACTTATTTGTAAGCATACACTGCAATGCAAGGAAAAGTGACGAGAATGATAAAAACGGATTTGAAATATATGTTCTTGACCTCAACAGATTAAACGAAGCCATCGACGTTACATTGAACGAGAACAAATTTTTAGATTTGCAAAAAGTTAAAGTTGATTCGAACAAACTAAAATTAAACAGGATAATTTGTTCAATCGCACAAAATTCATTTCTTAAAAACGGTACAAGATTTTCCGATATACTTCAGACAGAAATTGTAAAAGGAACAAAACTTGAGAGCAGGGGAGTAATGCAGGCGGGATTTTTTGTTTTGCTTGGTGCATCGATGCCTACAGTACTTATAGAGTGCGGATATTTATCAAATAAAGCTGACGAAGATTATTTGAAATCGGATAAAGGAAAAGAAGATGTTGCCAAATCAATATATAAATCCATAAGACTTTTCAAATTCGATTATGATTTTGAGAACAAATCTGAATAAAGTATTAAATGTTAAATGTTAAAGCAAAAGGGTATGAAATAAGGTAGTTTTAAGATTGATACTTAGATTTTGGGCAAAAAAAAAGCTGTTCATCCGAACAGCTTTTTTTTATCTTAAATTTTAACTAACCGTACATTTAAATTCATATTTTCGAGTGTATTTCTGTCATAAAGCGTCTCATCTTCTGTGTTATAATTTCCTACAAATATTTTCAGGTTAGTGGAGTCTTTAGAAACAATTTCAAACATGAAAATGGTTTCCAAATTAGCAGACCCTAATTTTCCAATCAGTTCATCAACATCAACTTTTTCACCATCCGTATTTATTTCAAGAGTATAACCATGTAAAGCATTTTTGAAATCTCTGATCTCATAATACTTATTATTGGTTCTACTATTGGCGTGCGAGTTTAATGTTGAAAGTGCATCGTCCGAATTATTCTCGAGAACGAGAATTTTTACCTTTTTGAAGGTGCTAAGTACATCTTTAAAATTACCCTGAGTGAAGTCGGTACTTTCGCTGATTTCATTATTGTATTCAACGAAAATTCTGGCTTTGCTTGGAATTACATCTTCAAAAAGATTAGTTTTAACCGAATTGCCGATGAGTGAGCCATCATCATTATCATTTTCCGGATAATAAATCTGAATTTTCACCGTTGCTAATCCTCCCATTTCCAGGTCTCTCTTTGCAGCATAAGACAAATCTATAATACGACCATGAGCATATGGTCCTCTATCATTAACCCTAACGATAGTAGATTTACCATTTTCAACGTTAGTAACTTTGAGTAATGTGTTGAAAGGTAAAGTTTTATGAGCTGCGGTGTAGTCATTGGTATTGAATCGTTCGCCACTTGCGGTTTTTCTGCCATTAAAACCGGGGCCATACCAGGACGCAACACCAGTTTCTGAGAATTCTGAGTGAGATCCGGAAGTTTGGGCAAATAGGTTAAATTGATGCATATAACTAATTGGATTTATTAAAATTAATGCGAATATTAATATCGCACTCATTTTAAGTTTTTGCAATGTATCTCTCCTGTTTATTTTATGAAAAATCGAAATAAAATAGGACAGCACTTTTTTAATAAATCAATTAGTGCACATTTTATTTTAAAGAACGGAATATATTATTTATATTCTTATATTCTGAAATATAGAAACTCAAGATAAAAAGTTTAGTTCAGAATGTCAAGTATAAAAGGTATGAAAAAATAGCTTCATCTTTTTATTGAGTTTTAAATAGGATAATGTGATAACATAATTTAAGAGTTAAGTATATAATTATATGCTAGTTATCCGGTTTTAAAATCAAGCCTATGGATTTATGAGCATTTATTTTGATTGTTAAGGGCTTTGGGAGTTTTATGTGCTTTACAAATTTCTTTTCCTCAAAAACTGGATAATTATTAAGCCAATCCCAGTCTATAAAGTTATGTTTATTTATAGAGTTAATTGTAAAGTAACCTATCGAAAATGAAGTTAAGTTCTGAAAAAAGTGAGAGCCTTGTGAAGGTTCAACTATCATATCTTTCATACCTGTTTCTACTATAACTTTTGCACCACTAATTTGTGACCATGTTACAGGAATCCCGAGCCACGGGTCCATTGTACCCCACCTGCCAATTCCAATAAGGAGATAAGGCTTATGTTCACTTAACATTTTCGTATTAAACTGATTTACTTCAGATGCAACTTCCCGGCTGAATGTCCTTTCAAATTTTTCAACATTTACCATTATAATATCCTGAATATTATTAATTAAGCCGTTTCCAAGAACTTCCTTGCTCTGGCAAATTATTCTGTCCTTTGTAACATTATTATTACTAAGTTCATCTGTTTCCTGATTGACGACGAGAGGTCTCATTTGCAATACAGCGAATTCTTTATTATTATCTTGAGAAGAAGACAGGTTAACAGCGAACTCAATTTCAACTGGTGTTCCCATACCCCAGCTGCCTAAATCAAGCAGAAGTTCAATTACTTTGGGCAGCGGGAAAATTTTATTTTTTAAAATAGGTGCAAATGTAACAATTCTAAAACCCTGACGGGAAATTCCATCATAAATAGCCTGATTTTCAGCAGAATAAGTGGAACCAACATATTGAAGAGTACCGTCTGCCTCAGAAGTCTTTACATCATATTTTTTAATATATACATCCTGAATGATGGCATCAGCAGACTGCAGATTTTTCGATGCTTCAAAATCCAATGCATAATAATCTAATTGAGTATTTGACAGTGTCTCTTTGGTACTATGAAACTGGATATTATGGTTCGGATATTTTGGACAGAACCTGAAGGATGTCCCGCCTTCTACTATAGTTTTTCCGAGACCAAGAGCAACAGATACTATTCCATCATTTGATTTCAGAGGTGCAATCGGATAAAAATTGTAAGTTTTTGCGACACCCGAAAAATCCGGGTAAAAGCGATTATTATGTTTAGAGCCGACCATTTTCTGAATAATCACTGCCATCTTTTCCTCTTCGAGTGTATAGTTTGTGACTTTTATATAATCCTTTGCATTATTATAAAATGTCGAGGCATAAACGAGTTTTATAGCTGATATGAGGTCATTCAGGCGATATTCAATGTCATCATTATTATTCGGAATCATATATGTTTCATAAACTCCCGCGAATGGATGATACTGTGAATCTTCAAGCAGGCTCGAAGAACGTACAGAAAGAGGAGAATGAACCAAATCGAGAAAATCTCTTAATCCTTTTATAGCTTCTTCAGAAAATTTTTTCGCTTCATAAAATCTATGTTTTATTTCGAAATCGTCAGAAGAATTCAAAACAAAATCTCTTAATTCATTTTCATCAACAAATTGGTCAAAGATATCTGTACCAATTACGACAGCGGGAGGAACATCTATTTTAATACCTTCGAATTTGTCAATAATGCCATAATTAGTAATAATTTTATTTAAAAAGCTCAAACCTCTGGCTTTACCGCCGAGCGAGCCGCCGCCAATTCGGGCAAAACTGTTCAAAGGGTCAAATGTTTCTTTAATGAAATCTGTAATTATTCCTCTTTGCCTCATTTTCCTGTAACTTCTCAATGATGTAATCAGGTATGTTCTTAATTCTTCAACAGATTTGAATTGCCCGACACTTTGAGGTCTTAGTTTTTCGGCAAGCCAGAATTCTGTTCTTGCTTTTAGCCAATTTGAAAAATGATTTCTTTCAGCATGAAAGAGAATACTTTCAGAAGGAAGCTTTTTTAAATTTTTTTCGAGAGAAGTCAAATCTGTAGCTCTTCCGATTTCAATTCCTTCCGGTGTTCTAAAAATAAAATCACCGAAGCTGAAGTTGTTTAATATAAATTTGCGCAAATTATTCAAAAGAAGCGGGGAATTTTTCAAGAGAAATGACGCCCCGATTTTTTTTGCTTCTGTTTTATTCACAGGATCGGAACTTTGAAGCAGAATGGGTATATCTGTATATCTTTTTCTGACCTCAGAGGCGAATTCGAGACCTGCGGTAGGGTCCGGTTTACCTTCACGAAAGAAATCTATATCCGAGATAACGCCGAGTATGCACTCTTCAAATTTCTGGAAATAGCCCCAGGCTTCTTCAAAGGTACTGCATAAAAGTATTTTAGGTCTTGCCCGCATCCGAAGATATTTATGCGATAAGTTAATTCCTTCTGAAGCCAAACGTTTTGACTGTTGTATGACTTCGGTGTAAATAATAGGCAGAAAAGAAGAATAGCTTCTTATATTATCCTCGATTACAATAATGGATTGCACACCTATAATCTCTGTATCGTGTTCAACATTCATCCTGTCTTCGAGATATTTAATGATACCAATGATTAACCTGTAATCTCCCTGCCATAAAAATAATTTTTCGAAGACGGATGTATCGTAATTGACAGTAAGTTCGTGGAGCTCAGCATTATCAAAAGCAAGAAGGACTATGGGAATGTTGATTCCTGAAGCTTTAAGTTTATTCGCGAACTTAACAGGATGCATATCTTCCGTGTGAAGCGTTGATATAATTAAATCGAATCGTGTTTCATCGAGTAATTCAAATGCTTCTTTAGTATTTGAAGCGCGGGTTATTTCAGGTGAATGGCTAAGACGCAGGTCCTGGTATTCATTTCTTATTAGTTCGTAAAGTCTTCCGTCTTCTTCAAAGAGGTATAGGTCGTACAAACTCGATACCATAAGTACATTAGTAATTCTTTGACGCATAAGGCTCTGGAAGCTTTGCACGCGCATTCCGTATCCGAATTCCAGCCAGTTTCTATCGTAATCTGCCATTATATTTCCTGTTAATTTATTATTAAAATAATAAATGTAAATCGTTTTAGAAATGGAAATGAAAATTAAGGTTGGAGGTCACAACATATCCCGACACGTCGGGACGCAAAGAACGCGAATGTTGTGTTACGTAATAATGATGTGTTACAAAAAAAAGCGGAGAATAAATTCTCCGCTTCATTGAAATATAATAGGATTAATATTCTTATACTAAGCCCTGATCTAACATTGAATCGGCGACTTTCAGGAATCCTGCAATATTTGCACCATTGACATAATTTCCCGGAGTTCCGTATTTTTCAGCTGTCTTGAAGCAATTGTCGTGGATACTCTTCATAATCCATTGTAATTTCTTATCGACATCTTCTCTTGACCAACCGAGTCTCTGACTGTTTTGTGACATTTCAAGACCTGATACTGCTACNNGGGAATGCGCATGCTGCTTTGTGATTCCATAATGGATTATAATCCAATTTTGCATCTACCGGAGTATAAACCGAACCTTTGAATTTATCTGCGTATTCTTTTATTCTACCTCTTTTTACATTCTTGAGTTCCATTAAGAATGCAAGTTTTTCTTTTGTGAAGCCGGCTTCATCAAGAATATACCCGTTTGAGTCTGAACATGTTATTGGTTTTCCACCGAATTCCATAATTTTTTCAATTGTATACTGAGCAACGTTTCCACTACCTGATACTAAGCAAGTTTTTCCTTTATAATCTTCTTTTCTTGTTTGAAGCATATTCAAACCAAAATAAACCGCACCGTAACCTGTTGCTTCGNNAAACTCTGGCAGAATCTCATCACTTCATTATCCGACTTTCCTTTTGGATCAAAATCAGAACCGCCTTTTCCACCGCCCATTGGCAATGTGGTAAGACTATTTTTGAATACTTGTTCAAATGCTAAGAATTTCAAAATACCGAGATTGACTGAAGGATGGAACCTTAAACCACCTTTATAAGGTCCGATGGCGCTATTCATTTCAATCCTGTATCCTCTGGTAACATGAACTTCACCCTGATCGTCCATCCAAGGAACTCTGAACATTAATACTCTTTCAGGCTCAATAATTCTTTCAACAATTTTTGATGACCTGTACTCAGGATGTTTGTCTAAAACTAATGTTAAAGATTCTACTACTTCTGTTACTGCTTGCAAGAATTCCGGTTGACCCGGGTCTTTCGCTTTAACTTTTTCAATAATCTCTTTAGCTATTGACATAAGTTAATTTCCTTTCTTTTAAATTTTTTAATTTGAACATATTAATTTAAGGGTAGAAATATATTATAAAAAATCGGTGTTTGTAGTCCGCTTAATGAATACATAAAAGATTTTGTTGTCTACAAAATTATATAGAATAAAATAAGTAAACAATACTATTTTTTATAATTTTTTAGATATTTTGCATCTCTGACCAAAAACGGATAGATAAATATATAAAAATTGAGGGTTTCTGACTTTTTGTGTCGTAGAGTCTCTTATTTTTTAGGGCTCCGACACATTATTTTCAAAATAACAATTTTTTTTATTCTTTAATATCGATTCATTGATAATTGGGCTTATTCCTAAAGTCAAAGTTGGGAACAAAAGAAAAATTGTCATACCAGAATGATTGTGACAGGGATTATCAGTCACTTTAATTCTTTTAAGTAGATTTCAGAACGTAAAAATTTAAGTTATATGCAAATAGAGTATCTATTAGGTATCCCGAGAATTAACTTAATATAAAAAAATTTTACAATCATACTTATTTTCTTCAATTTAGATTTGAGAATAAACTTGTTTAAAGTAATTTTACTCGCATTCATTCCTCAGTTGGTAAATCAAGTGATTCTTAATTAATTCTAAAACCCTGAAAATGGTTAAAATAACCTAATATCGGGGTTTTCACATTCCCCAAGTTACTCAAGATTGCCTAATAATCGTAAAAAATTATAAATGTTGATATTAATAAAATCAGATATAAATAAAGCCGGGATAAAACCACCGGCTTTCAATTTACTTTATCTAATCGTTTAAATAATAACCATTTCAAGATATTAATTGACTTATCGCTCTTTGGTTGCTTAGTTTAAACACTAAACGGATTTGGATATGCCTTATTCTACGCTTAACACATTTAGAATACACCTCGACAATCCTCCGAGTTTAGTTCAATCTTTGTTTAACACTCACTTAATTAAAAGCATCGATTTTGTGATTTTCGTTCCATTTGATTCTAAAATATAAAAATATATTCCGCTTGAAAGACCTGATGCAATAAATTCCTTTATATAAGCTCCTTTGTGTTTGTATTCATTAATAAATTCTTTAATTTTCCTTCCAAGTGCATCGTAAATTGAAATTTTTACATTTCCTTCCTTTGGAATTGTAAAATAAATTTTGGTTGACGGATTAAATGGATTTGGAAAATT
>PNBM01000275.1:0-6048 GCA_003135995.1 Ignavibacteriota bacterium
ATTTTGAAAGCAAACCACAACTATTATTCCAAAGTTCAAGATAGACAGTTGATTTTACATAAAAATCGTCAAACATAATTTTGAAAGCAAACCACAACCTATGGCGGGGGGTGATTGTTTATAAAATTATTTTACATAAAAATCGTCAAACATAATTTTGAAAGCAAACCACAATAAAACTCTCATAATATTTGTGAGTACTTGCAGTTAGAATAAACTTTTTAATAGCTAAAATAAAAACCAAATCAAAATTCTCTTCCCATTATTTCGATTCCGCCTTATCACTTTCCCATCATTTATTCTCCCGCCCTACCTCTATTGAAACATATTCCCATTAAAAATAATATTTAGAATATATATATTAACGGTATAAAACCATTTCTTATGGAGATTACAATTGTTGATAGAACTTTGTTCACGTTCCCAAAGTTCCAGATGAGAACGCAAGAGATTCAAAACTCTGTAAAAAACATTATTAGATTAAAACCGAATTTATGCAAAAGACAAATTATTTAATACCAAAGGAGCATCCGGAATTTCCAAATCTAATGGTAAGGTATGGAAATATTTTTAAAACTATCGAATCGGAACCGGATAAAAAAATTGTAATTAAAATTCCTCATTCAGTTGTTGATTCGAGAGATAACAGTATGTGGGGAGAAATGCTCGGTGTTGCAGAACATAATACAAAATGGATTGAACTCCTGCTCTTTGGAGTCGAGTTCAGCTTTGAAAAAATTGCCGGCGGTGAGTTACTTTACGTTGAGGGTGAATGGCAGTCGGATAAAAAGATTCAGTCGTGGCTTCACCGTATTGGTGAAGGAATTCCTTTCAGCTTTTTCTTTTTAAGACAATATGAAGCACGACTTTTATCTATAATAGGTGATTTGATTAAGGAACCGGATGAAGTAAGAATTCAGGGAGATGAAACTAAAGTGAAATTTAGTTTTAACAGGGAAGAGCAGAAAATAATTGATTCGAGAATAGGAATCGGATGCCAGCTCTTTATGCATTATTGCAACGGAACGGGCTTTGACCCAAAACAGGCTGTCGAAGCGATACTTGCAGAGTTTAATGTATGGTATGAATATGCTCAGGTTCTCGAGCAGTTTGAAAAAGATATTAAGGATGGTGCACAATTCCGAATAGGCTTCGGAGGGAAGAAACCGATGTTTTAGATATTCTGCAATAATTTCACTCCTTCGGAGTTGGTATGTTGGATAAATCTTTTTCTATAAATATGCCACTCCTTCGGAGTTGGTATGTTCACAAAATTCGTTTTTAATAATATAATAATAAGAATAAATCAATAAATTCTTATGATACGTCTGGATTCCAGCTTTCGCTGGAATGACAAGAACCTTGGGAATGACAATTTTTTATAATTATTCTGTTTCGGGGGACCATTCAAAGAGCGGTAAAGATTCCACGAGAAAAGGGAAAGTGACTTTATTAAGTCATAAAGTATTTATCTGATTGAACTTTCCAAATTTTATGAATAAATTTGCTTTGTTTCTTTAATAATGTTTTTCTACCAATTAAGTCAGCTTCTTTTATTTGTTCATTTATCTTTTCATACGCTTGCCAAAGAGCATCGTTAAAGAAATTCAGATCCTTTGGTGATTTTATTTTTATTCTCAAAAAGAGAGGATATTCATCCATCTTTGAATATTGAAGATTTAGTGATTTTTTATTCATAAAATTGTAATAAGTTTATTAAATAATAATGTATGGAATAATTATCGTATTTGAAACTGATATAAAAAAAGTCCTTAATTTACAAATTAAGGACTTTGAAATGAGATACGATAATATGAAGTTAATTGTTCATAAGTTAAAATCACTTTTATAAATTTAATCCTTCAATTTCTTTCCATTTAAAAAAGTAATATCATGATGATAGTCGAATTTTTTATCACTAACTTTAAAATTATATGATATTCTATAATTTTTAAATAAAGGACTTTCTTTTATTATTTCGGAAATTTCTTTTGTTATTTCTTCTGATTCTTTCTGAATATTTGCAGGTTTTCTGATTTTAGGAAATACACTCTTCTTTCGCCTGCCGGGTTCACTGTTAACCACTTCAGTAAAATCTGCTTTCTTTGTATTCATAATTTCTGCTAAGGATTTTTTATCATCAAAATTCAATAAATCACTTAAAGAAATTATTGCATTGTTACGATTTAAAAAATCGGTGATAGAAAGAAGATGATTTAATTTCCATTCGAATTTTCCATCCATCATGTATTTCAGACTCGAATGTGGAATTTTAGTTTCTACTGCAATCCTGTAAGGTTTTATATCCCAATTCTCTCTTAAATAACCGAATATCTTTTTGATGCGTCTGTTTAACTTTGAATTATTAAGCATGTGATTATAATATATTAATTTTAAAAAATTTATAGTACTCTTGATTATCAATAAATTACTAATAAATTTTTAATATATCTATATATTTTATACGATATTATATTGCCCCGTTTTATATCAGAAAAAGAATTTATAATGTTATTATGAATACTTATTACTTAAAATATTTTCGTGCGAATCGAAATTGTAAAAATGATATGGTTCTTGAATATTCTTTTAAGATTTTAAAATTTATATGTAATGTCTGTTCCGGCAATTTACATTTAAAGTAAATTTTTATAAAATTATATTTATATTATAGTCATGCGAAATTATTAATTAACATTATCAATTCTTATTTTTGCAAATTAAAGATTAACAAAATGAGACCGGAAGGACAAAAAATATTATATAACATTGTTACTATCATAGCTATTCTCGCCGGGTTGGTGGGAATGGTCATTGGAATCGCCGCTTCTCCGATATTCGGTAGTATATTTTCTCTTTGCTTCATATTATTATTCGGCTTCATATTCGGTAGAATTTATCTTAGAGACAGAAAAAGAAAACAACTTCTTGCAAACGGTCTTAAAGCAAAAGGAAAAATTGTTGAAATGTGGGATACGGGATTCACATCTAATAATCAACCGCAGATTGGAATGGTTATAGAAGTAACTCCTGAATCGGAACCGTCTTTTAAATCTGAAGTAACACTCGTTATATCAAGGTTGAAAACATCCTTTTATCAGGTTGGAGTTGAATGCATCGTGAGATATGATCCGAATAATAAAAAGACAGTAGCCATAGAGAGTTTAAGTGATTCACCGGATGATAATTATTCTTCTGTTTCAACAAGTTCCTTTTTCCCCGGAAAAACGCCCCTGCAGATTGAAGATATGATTTTCAATTTAAATATAGAAACAAAAAGATTGATTACCTCAGGAGTTGAGTGCAAAGCAACCGTAAAAAGCATCGAGAACACAAATGTAATTATTTACGGCGCCAGGTCTCTAAATTCATTAGTACTTGAAATTATTCCTGATAATCTTCCGGCTTACGAAGCAAAANNCAAAATGTCTGGGAATAATTCCGCCGGCTTCAATACAAAAATACGAACCCGGAAAACAAATCTGGATAAAATATGACCCCGCTGATTTAAGCAGAGTAACATTATGCCACACATAAAATTGTATTTTTAGACTGCAATTAAAACCTCTCGTTCCCACACTCCGTACGCTTTTCTGATCTTGAACCCGGCTTATCGGGGTGCGGGAACGCCCCTGTTTTAATTATTCTATTGCTATTTATAAAACAATTTAATAAATTATTTAAAATTATTTTACCCTACCGCGGGGTAACTATATTATATATTTAAATTACGATAATATTATGAGACCTCTAATCTATATATTTTTGTTTTTATTCACTCTGATTTTTTTAACAGGAACGACAAGTGCCCAAATCAAAACAAAAGCAAATCCGGCAGTGATAATTACTTATTATGAATATGACCGGTATGATAAAGACGGTAACTCCTATAAATCAATTGAAGCACCGACAACCGAATTAAGATATGAATGTCCCATTTGTAAAGGTGCCGCAGTATTGAATAAAAGAGAGAACAGAACTGGTGTGCCCGTTATGGTTACATGCTGGAGATGTAATGGAAAAGGGTATCTGGTATCTTATTCCGGTAAACAAAAATAAAACCCCGAATTATACTAAAAAACGTATGTTGATTTTGAATGAACTTTATAAGCCGGTAGTCCTGCTTCCGGCTTTTTTTAATGTAAGCGAATGTCTTTTTTCCTGACAAATGCATATTTCTTTTTTTAAGTCTTCCTTTTAAATATCTAATCAACTCCTCTTCCAATAAACGAAAACTTGCAACTTTATTCTTTCATTTAACGTTCGGATAACATAGCACTTAAACATTTAAATCAAAATTTTTAAAGTAATTGTGTTTTAAAAAAATGAAACATTATGAAAAAATTATTATTCTGTTTAGTAATTTTTATTTTCTATTATAATTTTGCTGATTCTCAAACCGGCTGGCAATGGATAAATCCTTATCCTCAGGGAAACTCACTTATACAAGTTCAAATGCTTAATTCAAGTACAGGTTATGCCGCTACCTCCGGCGCCACTATCCTTAAAACGGTTAATGGAGGAGTAAATTGGTCAACTTTATATGTGATTGGTTCTTTTAGTTTATACTCATTATACTTCACTGACGTAAATACCGGTTATGCAGGTGGATATTATGGTATATACAAAACTACAAATGGAGGTAACAACTGGTCTATGCAATTCAGCACTTCCCAGTATCTGAATCAGATATATTTTATAAATGCAAATACAGGATTCATAGCTTCCTCAGGAGCTGTCCTGAAAACAACTAATGCCGGTGTAAACTGGATAACACAAAACCTTAGTGGGGGAAGTTTTTTTGGTCCCTGCTTTGTTAATGCAAACACGGGCTTTTTATGCGGTTCGGGAAGTTCCGGTAACGTTTATAAAACAACAAATATGGGTACAAACTGGACGGATATTTCTGTTGGTGTTAACGATAATTTTTATACCATTTACTTCACAAATGCAGATACAGGTTATATAGCCGGTTCTCAGGGCATTGCATATAAAACTACAAACGGAGGCACTAATTGGGATGCAGGTGTGTCGATCAATTCACCATACTATGTCAGCCAAATTACTTTCACAAATCCTACAACGGGATATGCGTGCGGTAAATACAACTCAATAAGTATAACTACCAATGCAGGAATAACCTGGAGTCTGAAGTATTCATCGACAATTAATACGGGTTTTAATTCTATAACTTTTACTGACGCCAATAATGGAATTTCTGTGGGTGATTATGGGCTTATGGTGAAAACTACTAATGCCGGTTATAACTGGAGCCAGACCAGTTCCTCGTTTTCGGTTGATAATTTTAGATGTGTTTCCTTTACTGATGTAAACATAGGATATGCTGCTTCTTATTCAGGTGATATTTTTAAGACTACCAATGGCGGTTCGACATGGAATAATTTGAATGCTAATTATACATACTCATTCGAAGCTATGCAGTTTGTAAATTCAAATACAGGATTTATCAGCGGTGTTGGTCATTTCGTAAAAACTACAAATGCTGGTGTAAACTGGATTGAATATCAGACTGGTAATTCTACCGGACCTTTATCGGGTCTGAATTTCATTGATGCAAATACGGGCTTTCTTGGGGGATATAATAATACTTTCACGCCATTAATTTATAAAACTACTAATGGTGGAATAAACTGGACAAATTTAAATATTGGCGGCTCGGTAACTCCCGGGACTGTGTATTTTATAGATATAAATACGGGTTACTTCGGCGGAACAGCCTCAATCCAAAAAACTACTAATGGCGGAACAAACTGGACGGAAGTCCATCACGCACTCGGGGAATCTTCTTCTGCATTATATTTTTTTAATGCAAATACCGGTATCTCGGCAGGACAGGGACCAATTTATAAAACAACAAACGGCGGAACAAACTGGACAGCAATTACAAATACAGGCTTAGGCTGGGTTTATGGAATTACTTTTGTAGATGCTAATACAGGATATATGTCGGAAAGCAGCGGTGCTGTTATGAAAAGTACAGATGAAGGCAGTTCGTGGTTTGTTCAGCAAACAGGTTGTTCACAAAAT
>PNBM01000275.1:6166-6828 GCA_003135995.1 Ignavibacteriota bacterium
TGGAGTTTATTTTTATAAATTAAATACAGATAACATTTCCGAAACTAAAAAAATGTTATTAATAAAATAAAAAACTTGAAACGTCAGATATTAATTGTAAGGTGTAAAATACTAAGGTGACTTATGTGAAAATTTAGATGTTTAAAATCAAATATAAAACATAATAAAAAAATATTTTAAAAATCCTGAATCTTCAAGAAAGAGAAATAAAATGACAAAAAAATTATTTATACTATTATTGTTAGCAGGATGTATAATCCCTGATTTACTTTTTTCACAATTTACACAACAAGGATCAAAACTTGTTGGCACAGGTGCAGTCGGAAGTCTGGTTTATCAAGGCGCTTCGGTTTCAATTTCTTCAGACGGTAACACTGCCATAGTGGGAGGATCCGGGGATAATGGTAGCTCAGGCGCAGTCTGGGTATTCATCCGAAACAGCGGTGTGTGGACACAGCAAGGTTCAAAACTTTCTGGCACAGGTTCGGTTGGAAACTCCGACCAGGGCTATTCAGTTGCAATTACTTCAAATGGAAACACTATAATAGAGGGTGGCTTCAATGATAATGCAGGAACCGGAGCAGTCTGGATATTCAACCGCAGCGGAGGTGTTTGGACTCAGTCAGGTCAAAAGCTTGTTGGTACAAACGCCGTTGGAGGTT
>PNBM01000151.1 GCA_003135995.1 Ignavibacteriota bacterium
GCTCTACCCATATAATTATTAGCTACCTGATATCTTGTCAAATCAATCTGGTTATCTGTTGTGAGTTTTTCATAAACAAGTTTCGAAGTCTTCCCGAATTTCAGAGCATTATAACCGCCGTTATTTTCAGGCAGTTTTTGTTTTATAATATCCGCTTCAATTGTTACTCCAAGATGATTCGCCTGACCTGTCAAATCCGCTGAAACATGATAGTCTTTGTCACCTTTTACGTTAAAAGCAGAATTCCTGAGGTAACACCACAATATTGTTACCAATCCGAGTTCGTGAGCATACGCAAAGGCATCAGAAACTTCCTGAATTTGCCTTGCAGATTCATCTGAGCCGAAATAAATCGTCGAGCCGACTGCAACCGCACCCATATCAAATGCCTGGTCAACATTTGCGAACATAATCTGGTCGTATTTGTTCGGATACGATAAAAATTCATTATGATTTAATTTTAATATGAACGGAATTTTATGAGCATATTTTCTCGACACAGACCCAAGAACTCCGAGTGTAGAAGCAACCGCATTACAACTGCCTTCGATAGCAAGCTTCACTATATTTTCAGGGTCAAAATACATAGGGTTCGGAGCGAATGAAGCTCCTGCAGAATGTTCTATTCCCTGGTCAACGGGCAAAATCGAAAGATAGCCTGTTTTCGCAAGTCTTCCGCCGTTAAAAATTGTCTGCATATTTCTGAGCACATTCGGACTCCTGTCTGAATCTTTCCAAACTCTATCTACAAAATCCGGTCCGGGAAGATGTAAACTTTCTTTAGGTATTGTATTACATTTGTGCAAGAGAAGATTTTCATTTTCCTTGCCTAATAATTCTTTAATTTTATCTATCATTTTCTTATGTTAATTTATTTTGTAAATGTTAATTAAATTATTTTCTCTATCAAAATATTCCAGTTCATAATTCAAATAAGTACTCCTTACAAAAGCAAATCCCAAATACCTATTATCCTTTTTCGCCACACTGCTTATAAATCCGCATTCATACAAATTAAACTTCGAATCCCTGTAAAATATTTTATTCTTTGAATGCATTTCAAACTCTGATTCAAATCTTACAATTTGTTTTGGTAATTTATTCTGCGAATCAAGCCTTGCAATCACTTCCTGACCTATGTAACAGCCCTTCGTAAACGAAATATATTTTTTCAAATCGCACTCCATCGGGTTAACTTCTAAATTAAGTTCGTTAACACTTTCAGGAATATAATTCTGAATCCTGAAATATTCGAAATCATTAAAATTCATTTTATTCAAATCCTGCAAAGACGATAACAAATCATTTAATTTAGATTTCTCCGATATAATTCTGACAATTGGAATGTCATAAGTATCAAAATACAAAATCGAACCGGACGGGCACACTGTGTACCTGTTGTTTTCCGTTTTAGGTGCATTTAAATGCATATTGACAAAATCAATAATATCATCGCCGGCAAGTGTAATCTGTAAATATTCATTTTTATCATCCTCTATTATAACATCTTCTGTGAACAGGTATTTATTAATGTAATCAATAACAGCGGTTTTATTCTCGAAAGTCGTTTTAATTACGTAATAAATATTAAAATCAAGAACCGTAATTAAATCAACAATTTTGCCTTTATCCGTTACCAAAAGTGTTTTAACGAATTCATTATTTTTCAAAGAACGAAGGTCATTTGTAGAAACTCGGTTTAAAAAATCCAGCCTGTCTTTACCTTTTAAATAAAAATAACCTGCATCCTGAATGAAATAGCTTTTATTCATCGAAATTTTTTTAATATACTAAAAAATTAGTGGGAAACTAATAAGTACACCGATAATATTAACAATAAAATCGTTAAAAAAATTAGAATAAATAAAAAAATTAAGTATATTTTCGGCAGTTTAAATTTTTTTAAAATCATTAACTTATAATTTATTCAAAATTAAAGAAACTTGAAATGTAATAAATTCAGACAACAGAAAAACAGATAANNTCTTATTTCGCTATTTCGCCTTTTCACCATTTCACTATTTGTTTTGTCTTAACATTTTAATAATAAATCATTACTTTTAATATATGTTTTCTATCGTTACGATGCCCTTATCGTTTCGTGGTGTTGTAACGAATAAATGAACAAATATCTTACCAATGATTATTGATTACCTGAAGAAAATCGCTAAGACAACGGCGCAGGGTGATGCCCGCGAAGAAAGTTATTATGGAAATTTTGCCGGCTTTCTTGAATCCTTCGCCGAAGAAACCGGCAAAAAACACATTCAAATCACCACTCTTCCTAAAAAGACGGAAGCCGGGAATCCCGACTCCCGCGTTATAGAGAAAACAACAATCCATTGAGGATTTATGAAAGAAAAACTAAAAGAAGCCAATTACGAATACAAAAAATATTTAGGCAACAAAAACCATTTATTGCGGAATATGAATACAGATAAATATGAAGTGTTCTTTTCCAATAAGTATCATGCTTCTTGGGGACTTATCTGGAAGAATACTCATTTAGAATTTGCTTATTCAGTGAACTAATTAATTCAACCGAAAAGGCAGACAAATGGAAGACTCAGGATATTATTACCGGATGGGAACCTCAATAAGGCGCTTTCCCTGGTAAGCATTAGAAAATACATAACCGACGTTTTTTGCTACAATGAAATCGGTCATGAAAAACCAACAAGAAATTTTTACAATTTTATTTTTAATAAATTATCATTAGCTCCTTATGAGATAGTTCTTATCGGTGACGATCTAGAAAAGGATTTCAGGGGAGCATTGCAAAACGGTGTTTGTGGAATCCTTTTTGATCCGGACGATAAATACGCCGGTGCCGGACCTCGGATAAAAGATCTATTGGAAATTCACAAGGTTATTGATGATCTCGCTCATCG
>PNBM01000052.1 GCA_003135995.1 Ignavibacteriota bacterium
AAAACCGGATTTATCTGGTGTAGAAATTTTAGGAATCAATATATTATCTTGGAGTTTATAAATAATATCAGGATAATGATATGCATATATCAAATTATTCATCGCGCCAAAAAATATATTACCCTTATTTTCAAACACTTTTGTCCAGCTATTACCTTCAAACTCATATACATAATATTTATCATTTGTAAGAAGAGAATCGAAATCCGCTGCTATATATCTTATTTTGTTATTTTCATCATTTAATATACCTAATGAAATTAATGATGTATCAGGAAGTCTGTATTGTGTAAGATTATATCCATCAAAATTGTAAATCAATCCTTTAGGGTTTGAAATCCATATTTCAGATGAACTTCTAACTAAAATATGACTTACAAAAAAATCATCATTAAAATTGTAATTTATCGGAACATTTGAGAAACTACTGCCATTCCATTTTTCTATGTGAGGTGTGTATTTACTATTTTTGACTTCTGAACCAACTATATATCCTTCATTTTTGTTAAGTCCATCAATACAAGAAATTTTTATATTTGCTCCGTAATTCATTTGAGTGATTTGACCATCTTTAAAATGCAAAAGATAATTATTCCAATCACACATAAACACTTCATTTGTATCAGGAGACCAAAGGGAATAAGTCCAAGTTCCACCTGGTAACTTTATAACCTGCCAATCAAATCTCGGAGAATCATAAACGTAATTTGATTGGTTTGAATTCACAGGATTATCTTTACACGAATAAAGAATAACAGATAAAAATGATAATACAATAATTAGAAGTATAATTTTATTTCTACTTTTCATTCAAATAATTTGATTTTCTGAATTTATTATAGTAAAATTTCTGAATCATATCGCTTTCGAGATTATGATTTATTAACTGTCGTTATTTTATCATCAGCATTTTCTTTGTTTCTCTATATTCGCCGGAGATAAGTGTATAAAAATAAACTCCGCTGGGGTATTGCGATGCGTTGAATGTTACTTCATACGTTCCGGGATTTAATTTTTCATTTACAAGTGTTTCAATTTCTTTTCCGAGTATGTCATAGACTTTCAACACAACTCTGTCATTCCCGACAAAGCCACCCTTGTCATTCCCGACCAAACCACCATTGTCATTCCCGCGAATGCGGGAATCCAGACGGAACATAAGGCTCATGATAATTCATTCGCTTGTCTAATAATTCAGCTTTGTAAATCCCGAAGGGATGAAATTATTGTAGAAAATGAATTGCTAATTAAAATCAAACCCCGAAGGGGTGATATTATTTAATATTTTTCTGAAATGATCTGCAATTAAATAACCTCATTATAACAATGTCACACCTTCGGCGTTCTAACAATTATTAATAATTAATTTCTACAATAATATCACACCTTCGGTGTTTAAGAAATTTATTTCAACAATATCATCCTTTTCGTTTCATTATAATCACCCGCTTGCAATCTATAAAAATAAACTCCGCTGGGGAATTGCGATGCGTTGAATGTTAATTCATACGTTCCGGGATTTAGTTTTTCATTCACAAGTGTTTCGATTTCTTTTCCGAGAATGTCATACACTTTCAACACAACTCTGTCATTCCCGCGAATGCGGGAATCCACAGGAATATCAAACTTTATTTTCGTCACCGGATTAAATGGATTTGGATAGTTTTGAAATAATTTTATTTTTGTTGGAATATGAGTTTCAATAGGATTTATCCCTATAATTCCTCCATTATTACTGGTGCGATAAATTTTTCCTTCACTACCGATTGCAAATATAATATTTTCAGAGGTTCGATATAATTTATATAATATTGTATTTACCCCTATGAACGAATATGACCAATTATTTCCTCCATTAGTAGTATAATAAATATTTTTATCGCCGACTGCAAATCCAATATTAATATTTGCAAACTGAATACTAAAAATTCCAAAATTTATATTTAATATATTGAACCAGTTTTCACCTCCATTTGTTGTTTTTAAAATCCTTCCCCCAAACTCATTTTGACCAAGAAAAGCAATATTTCTATCTTGTATATATATTGTACTTATTCCACTTACTGAATTATTTTGTTCCCATGATAAGCCTCCGTTTGTTGTTCTATATAACTGTGGTCCCCCAAACATATTATCACAAGTGATATATCCATATAATGAATCATAAAATTTGATATCTGATGCACTTTGATTAAAAAAATTTTGAAAAATAAAATCTTCACCTGCATTTGTTGTTTTAAATAATGCAGTTGCATAATAATTTGTATCATTAAGAACCCATCCTGTATTATTATTAACAAAATAGAACTGATTGGGTGTATATATTTTTGTAAAATGATATGCCCAGTTATTTCCTCCATTTGTCGTCTTATAAAATCCCGAATCGGTTAAAAGCCAACCCGTATTTTCATCAAGAAACTGAATTTGATATATCATTCTATTATTTCCGTCTGCGGTTCCTAATGTATCGATTACAATCCAATTCATTCCGGCATTTGTTGTTTTCAGTAAATAATCATCCATTGCACCAATATAACCGGTTTGTGAATTAATAAATCCAATAGAATTGAAATTTGTTCCTCTGAAATAAGGAGTTAAATAAGTCCAATTTAATCCTTCATTTGTTGATTTCATAACAGCGCCACCTCCACCTGCTGCCATAAAAATAGTATTACCTTTTTTATCAAAATCAAAAAAAGATACGGATACTACCGGAGGGTCAAGAGTATCTATATATTGTAAAGTCCAATTAAATCCTCCATTTGAAGTTTTATAAAATGCATTTTTAGAAGAATTATTTCCTAAAATCAAATATCCTGTTAAATTATTATCAAATAATATTTCCCTCGGGTCACACCAAATCGGAAATGCCATGATGAATTGCCAGTTTATTCCTCCATTAGATGTTCTATAGAGTCCATCCCAGTTCTTAACTAAAAACCCATTGTTAACATCAATAAATTTCATATAATAAAATTGAGGACTATTTACATTGACAGAATCAAAATAAACTGAATTCCAATTATGCCCATAATTTGTTGTCTTATAGATTCTCCACATTCCTTTTACATAACCCACACTATCATTAACAAAATTCAAATTCGATGAAGGACCAATATCCCAGAATCCAGAAGTATTAAAATTACAAACTGATGACCAATTAAGTCCTGCATTGGAAGTAGAAATAAGTTCAAGCATTTGAGAACTATTATGTAATGCATATATTAAATTATTTCTGATTATTGAAAATTTACCTAAATGGTCATTCATTCCGAAATTTATTACAGTCCAGTTACTGCCTCCATTAGTACTTCTTAATAATCTTCCTCCATTTATATAAACCCAAACAGTATCACCAATATTACATAAATTTTGCATATCATATAATGTATCCACATAAGGCATATCGAGACATTGCCAATTTACTCCTCCATTTGTTGTTTTATAAATTAATGTTACAAAAGATATATACCACCCTGTATTTGCATCTTTAAATTTAATTTCTTGAACAGGACCACCACTAACATTTTCAACACTTTGCCATTGAGAATAAATATTATTATTAAAGAGTATTAAAACAATAAATGCGAGAAATATCAAGCTGGATTTTTTCATTAATAAGAAATTAAATTAATTTATTAAATTTAATAACTAACGAATGAGAAACGAGATCACTAATAATTCGTTATTGGAAATTCACTATTTCGGTTAGAAATATCAAGGAAGTTATTTTGTTTGATTCATTATATTTTTTGTGTCGTGGAGTCTCCTATGTTTTTCATAGGGACTCCCGACACAAATTATTTTTTCTTCTACTCCATCACAATCGAAACTTCGTAGCTTCCGGTTATGCTTTCGGCGTTGAAGACGTTTAAAAATTTAAAACTGATATCTCCGAGCACCGCCGCATTTACGGTTTGTGTACTGCCTGCAACCACTTTAAGTTTATCTTCGTGCTTTGTAGCATCAAGAGCAAGTCCGAACAGCAATGCTCCCGCTCCTGTATTTTTAATTTTCACTTCCGTATCGGCGGTAAAATCCATATTCAGAATATTCACTTCCTGATTAGGGTTTACGTCACCTTTAACCGGCGTTACGCCTGCAGTTGAATTTCTCGGGAGTTCATACTCCGCAAGCTTTGCAAAGTTTCCCTGAAAAACAGCTTTCGATGCTTTGTTAATAATCTGCATCGTCGCCCAAACTGTATTCATTAAAATTATTCTTTCCTGAGTTTTCACAGGTCTTTCTTTTTTTGCAAGTTCCTGAGAAATTTGTTCCGCCTTCAATTCGTTTTTTAATGTTTCGATTTTATCAATCTTAACTTGCGTGAATCCTCCTGCGATTAATTGAGTTTTATATTGAGTGGAAGTTTCAAATAGCATTTCCATAAATTGAATCATCTTGCCCTGTGATTTGCGCGCTTTTTCATAATCATTAAATCCGAACTGATTCCAGATTGCAGGCTTGCCCGGAAATACAGTTTCAACAACAGGTTTCATTGCCTGAAAATTATCACAGCATTCTTTTAATTTAATTTCGACATCAGCAGTTTCCTGAGCTTGTTCATCTATTATAACATCATCAATCAAATACGCTCTTGCGGCATCAATCTGCGCCTGAAATGTAGCACCGAAAGTGACCGGGAACATAATAATATTGTAACCTTCAAATTCGGTTTTGTCCAATGTATATTGTGCGTTGAATGTGTCCGCACCGTCCAGCATCACGTTATCTTTCACCGTGTAAAATCTGATTAATTTCATTGCCATTTTAAATTTCTCCTTTAATTAAATTTTAAAAAATGTTTTAAAGTTGTTGCGGTTCTTCCTATATTCACTTTTTGAAAAGCTTTCTTCCTTTGCTCTTGTTCCCAAAGTCCTCCGCGTTTTTTGCGTCCCGACTTGTCGGGATTTGGGAACACAAAGTTTGTCATTTTCTTCCTGCCGTCAAATCTGCATTTCTAAAAAAAAATCCTGCTTTTCAGTTAAAAAATAGCCTTTTTCGTGCAGTTAATACGTTCCGCCGTTTAGTTAACACGTTCCGCCGTTTAGTTAATATGTTCCGCCACTTAGTTAAGACGTTCCGCCGTGTAGTTAACACGTTCCGCCGTATAGTTAATACGTTTCGTCGGTAAGTTAATACTTTCCGCCGTGTAGTTAATACGTTCCGCCGTGTAGTTAATACGTTCCGCCGTGTAGTTAACTAATTCCGCCGCCGGAAAGCCTCAAATTAGCGTGTTTTTGCAGTATCGCTAAAAAGAAAGAACATAACTGACTAAAATTTCAAAATAACTGACAAATATTGCAAAATGCCTTGAAACGTTAAGGGCAAAGATTAAAAAAGAAGAATTGGAATTAACCAAAGGAATGAATTAGATGAGTTTGGAAGTGTATTAACAGTATGTTCCTCTGATATAAATAATCTACGGAATTATTTGGCTAATCGCCCCTCCATATTTAAATTATGCATATCGCCAATAAATGTCAAGAGAAATTTACATTCATAGAATGCCCCGAATATGAAGATTTTGTGCCCGAAAATGAAGAATTCTATTATTAATGATAAGAAGTTTTAAAATTAAGTAACTGAGAAGCAAGAGCAAGAGTTACAAAGGCGGACCTTGTTAACGAGTATGAAAAATTGTAATAAATTTTACACTTATGTTTCATCTGGATTCCAGCTTCTGCTGGAATGACAAGGTCGCAGGAATGACAAACTCTATGGAATTAGAATTTAGCATTTCGGATTTGTTTTTCAGTTTATCTTATATTCATTGTTTGCTAAATTGCTTCGTGGACATCAAATATCTAAAAGGGGTAGGTGAGAAACGGGCGAATGCGTTTAATGAAATCGGGATAAAATCGCTTGAAGATTTTCTTCAGTTTATCCCGAGAATGTATATTGAAAAAATTGATATAAAAAAAATGCGCGACCATTTCGACTCGAATGTTCTTGTCGCAGGTAAAATATTCGATGTCGAATACCCGAGGAAACCAAACCTTCCGACTTACGTTTTTATCAAAGATGAAACCGGTATCACGCAGGTTCCGATTTTCGGTAAAAGCGAATTCCGCTCGAAACAATTCCGTTTGAATGATTATTTTTTATTCTGGGGAAAAGTTGTCGGAGGATATTACAATACCAAATATCAAATCGATTACAGGGACCATTTGAAAATAGACCCGCTCGATAAAAACGAAAATGATTTTCTGAAATTCAAATACTACCCTATTTATGAGCTTTCCGGCGTTTTGAAAAAAACGTGGATAAGACCGCTTCTGCTTTCTAAAATAGTTTTCAATGCTTTCGCTTCTCTTATAAAAGTAAATAAGACTCTTGTTGCTGAAAGCCTTCCGGAATATATTATCAAAGAGAGCAATCTTATTTCCAGAAAAGATGCAATACTCAGAATAAATTTTCCGCTTCAACTAACTGATGTGGAAACTGCACGCAAGCGGCTCGCATTCGAAGAACTTTTTTATCTTCAGCTTCTGATGGCGTTGAAAAAAAGAATGGTTCAGACGGAAGCAAAGGGAATTGAATTTCATAAAGACATAAAAGAACTGACGAAAAATTTTAAATCTACTTTGAAATTCGAGTTGACGGGGGCGCAGAAGAAAGTGATGAATGAAATTTATTTCGATATGAAATCGAATAAGGTGATGAACCGTTTGCTTCAGGGCGACGTCGGAAGCGGGAAAACTATTGTTTCGATTTTTGCAATGCTGATTGCTGTTGAGAACGGATATCAAACCGCACTGATGTGCCCTACGGAACTGCTTGCCGAACAACATTATTATACGATTTCAAATTTCATAAAAGAATTCAATGAAGTTTCAGGAAAAGATATTAAAATCACTTTTTTAATCGGCGGTCAAAAAAAAAAGCTGAGAGAAGAATATCTTCAGGATATCCGGCTCGGGAAAACAAATATTATTATCGGAACGCACGCATTGATACAGGAAGCTGTTGAATATAAAAATCTCGGGTTCGTTGTAATAGATGAACAGCATAAATTCGGCGTGATGCAAAGGGCGAAGCTGAAAGAGAAGGGATTGAATCCCGACGTGCTTGTAATGACGGCAACACCGATTCCGAGAACGCTCTCGCTCACTGTTTACGGGGATTTGGACGTTTCTGTGATTGATGAGCTTCCGCTTAACAGGAAACCTATAAAAACTTATTTGCGGACGGACGATGAGAAACCGAAAGTATTTAAATTTGTAAAAGATGAATTTAAAAAAGGAAGACAGGCATATATAATTTATCCTTTGATCGATGAATCGGAAAAAATGGATTTGAAATCTGCTGAAGAAAATTATAAACTGCTGAAGGAAACATACTTTAAGGATGTTCCGATTGGTATGGTTCACGGCAGATTGTTATGGTATGAGAAAGATGATGAGATGCAGGCATTTAAAGAGGGAAAAATAAAATTGCTAGTTTCCACGACTGTGATTGAAGTCGGTATAGATATTCCCAATGCAACGATTATGATAATCGAAGATGCTCAGCGATTCGGATTGTCTCAGTTGCACCAGCTGCGCGGAAGGGTTGGAAGAGGCGCGGAACAATCTTATTGCGTGCTAATCGCAAAACACCTCGATGAGGTTTCTAAGAAAAGGTTAAATACACTTTGCGAAACGAACGATGGATTTAAGATTGCAGAGGTCGATATGGAAATCAGGGGACCCGGAGAATTTTTCGGAACGAGGCAGTCGGGAATTTTGAATTTTTCTTGCACAGATTTGAACAGGGATAAAGATTTGCTTCAGACGGCAAGGGAAATGGCGTTTGGAATTATTAACGAAGACCCGAATTTAAGAAAGCCGGAGAATATTACTATAAGGGAAAATTTTTTATTGAATTATAAAGATGCGCTGTATATCATGAAAGTAGCATAATCAAGTTTGTAAAGCTGTAAAGCAATAAAGTTATAAAGTGAGAAGGGTTGAGCATACGAAAACCTAAGTTTAGAAATGATTGCATTCCCAATCAGGGATTGGGAATGAGAATCTATATTATATTTTCATTAAGTTTTTCTTTGCGAACTTTGCGTTTAAAGCTCTTNNTTACTTTATTACTTTACAAACTTTACTACTTTTTTACTTGATGCTCTGTAGAGCCTTTTTCCGTTTTGATTTACATATAAAAGTGATATTTTTATTTAGATACAATTTACATAAGGAGAAAATTTGAGCAGAAAAACAAATTATACTGAAATATTTATACCCATATTAACTATTCTGTCCGATTCAATCGGAATCATCACTGCATTTGCTTTTTCATACTGGCTCAGATTTTATTCTCCGTTTCAGAATATATTCCCGGTAGAAAAAGGAATACCGGGATTCAGCGGTTATTTTTATTTTTCAATTGTTACGCTGCCATTCTGGATTCTAACTTTTCAGTCATTCAAATTATACCGGTTAAACAGGAACGTTTTTATTTTTGATGAATTCTTTTCAATTTTTAAATGTGTTTCGATATCTTTGATTATTTCCATAGGTATAATTTTTTTCTTCCGTGAATTTCCATATTCAAGAATTGTCTTCGTGATTATCTGGTTCGTCGCTTCTTTATTCATCACAATCGGAAGATACATCATGCTTAAGGTTGAAAAGAATCTTTATAATATGGGAGTGGGTGTTAAAAATGTTGCAATAGTCGGAACAACTGAAATGGCGGAAAAGATTTATGAAAAATTTTCCAAAGAAAAATTTGTCGGTTTCAATGTGCTCGGTTNNGCTCGGTTTTTTTGCCGACGACATTAACACATTGCCTGTAAACTTTAAAGAAAAATATCTCGGAAGTTTTGATGATTTGCCTTCAAAAGTCAGAGCACTCGAAATTCAAAAAATATTAATTGCCATAGAAGCTACCGAACAGGATATATTATATAAGCTGATTAAAATTTGTGAAGGTATTAATATAGAATTTATGCTTGTGCCCGATTTCATCGAACTTGTGACAAGCAGGCTGAAAATTGAAGAGATTAGCGGAATACCTTTTATGAAAATTAAATCATTACCGCTAAACGTCTGGCATATAATGTCAAAAAGACTTTTTGATATTACAATGTCTTTGCTGTTCATAATTTGTTTTTCCCCGGTTTATTTGGTTTTAATTTTTTTAGTTAAAGTAACATCGAAAGGTCCTTTGTTCTATGCACAGGAACGCGTGGGAATAGACGGGATAAAATTTAATATTTTAAAATTCCGCTCTATGAAAGTTAATGCGGAAAAATCGGGTCCGCAGTTCGTATCTGATAATGATGACAGGTACACACCAATCGGGTATTATTTAAGAAAATACAGTCTCGATGAGCTCCCGCAATTTTTTAACGTATTAATCGGCGATATGAGCATCGTTGGTCCGAGACCTGAAAGAGAATTTTTCATAAACCAGATGAAGAATACAGTTAACAGGTATCTTGAAAGATACCGCGTGAAATGCGGAATAACCGGCTGGGCACAGGTAAACGGGCTCAGAGGTCCGAATACTTCTATGCAAACGAGAATAGATTATGATATTTATTATATTGAAAACTGGTCAATTGTTTTCGATATGAAAATCATTCTTAAAACATTGAAAGAAACCTTTTTTTCCAAGAGTGCAATGTAAGAATATCTTTTTTTATCGAAATAAATCTAATTGAATATACGTTGTTCATTGAAAATAATTTATTTATATTTTTATATAAGAATATATACCGTTCCGGTTCTTTTAAGTTCAAAAGGAATGAACGGTTTAATTTTTTGTTAATATTAATATACATTTGTTTTGATTGCTGTCATAATTTTTTATATACATACTATTTTTGCAGTATATATATTTTGCAGGTCGTTCCAGAGCGATGGTGTTGTTCAGGCTTTCTTAAATGTCGCTTTTATTATTGTTTTGTTCACTGTAGGCTGGACAATGTCTGATTTAGTCGTGGGTCTGATAATTTCCGAAAAAGGTTATAATCTTTTAATCCCGCAGAATAATATTATTCTTGTAATGATGAAGCTCACGGGATTTTACAGACCTATCGGGAACGGATTTGCAAATTTATATCCTAAAGATGCAATAAGCCTGATTGTATTATCTTCGATTGAAGTTTTATTTTACAGATTTTTTTTCAGGAAAGCTAAAATAGATTAATTATTTGAAAAGAAATATTTTAAATATTGCAATCGGTATTTTGAGTCTGATAGTCTTATCATTTTCATCGAACGTTATTTCCGAACCTCCGCAGGCAAGTTCTGTTATAATACAATTCGTAACTACAAATGGTTTTGGAAATAATCTTTACATAGACAATATTTCTTTCGGAAACAGACCGGTCAATGATATTGCTATAATTTCTATAAATAATATAAAGAAGGATACAACTTTTCTGCCCGGAGTACCTTTATATTCTTTTAGCCCGATTGTAAGCGTTGTAAATTTAGGACAGATACCGACAGCTACACCGGCCGGAATTATACTATCTATTGGAAGATACGGCTATTTAGATAAAGTATATGTCAGTTTGCAAGCCGGTGAATCTCAGAATGTTTATTTTCCGCCTATCACTGTTTTTCCAAACAGACCGCTCGATATTTTAGTTTATTTGGACAGCGCCTATACACTCGGTGATTCAAACCAGGTTAACGATACTATAAGGCAGAATTCCATATTCCTGAATGGTGCACTTAGAAATGTTTTATTTGAAGAGTTTACAAGTTCTACATCACCTGCCTGTGCTTCAAATAATCCTGCGCTTAATAATTATATAGATTCTAATTTCAACACTATTTGTGCAATTAAATATCATCTCGGATTTCCTATCCCCGGTAATGATTCAATGTATCTACCGGACACACTGCAGAAAATTCAAAGAAGCAATTATTATTTCGTAAATGCCGTGCCTGATTTGGTTGCGGATGGTATTTACAGGATGCCTTTACCATATTCATACGTTCCTAATATAGACACTGCATATAATAAAAGAATGTATATCGGAGCACCCGTATCATTAACAGTGAACGATACACGTCCCGGCGGAGATACTATACAAANNCTACCGCCTGAGAATTGTTGCTGTCGAGAGATTAAAGAATTATGAGAATCCTCCCGGATTAAATGGTGAGACACAATTTTATGACATATTCAGGCAGATGTATCCTGATTCAGCAGGAATTGTAATTAGTCCTGTTCAGGGTACTTATAATTATTCTTACAGATATATCAGAAATCCTGATTGGGTTGACTCGATGGTGTACACAGTTGCTTTTATACAAAATGATAATACTAAAGAGGTATTAAACAGTGCAAAAGGAAGACAAATACCGGTTCATAAATTCTTCTCTAAAACTGATTCAAGACTTCCTGTCATTTATAAACCTGATATTAATAAATCTGCAAGATTCAGTTCTTATGGACATTATAATAAACCAAAATCCGACACAGGAATTGTAAATGCAAACTTTGAATTATTTGAAGAGCCTTTCCCGCCTCCGGGCTGGACAATGAATAATCCCGATAAAGGATTAACATTCATGCAGGTTCAGGGAGTGAATGGAATTTCATTCGGTGGTTTAGCCTGCGCAATGATGCCTTTTTATTATTATTCTAATATAGGACAAAGAGATACTCTCACGTCAAAAGCATTTTATAATGTAACTGCGAGTGATTCACTAAGATTTGATTATTCTTACGCACAATATCTGACCGAATTTGCGGATACACTCACAGTAAACTTATCGACTGACGGAGGAAATACTTTTATTACTATTTTTAGATTTGGAGGAGCTGAACTGGCAACATCGGCTGCGACCACATCGCCGTACGCACCGGTTTCTGCAGCAGATTGGAAAACCTATGTATACCCGATGAGTGCCATTCTGCCGACAACAATCAATCCCCTTGATGTAAAAAGTTTTGATTTATTTCCGAATTATCCTAATCCATTCAATCCAAAAACAACTATTAAATTCCAGGTGCCAAATTCAAGTTATGTTACTATAAAAATTTATGATATAGCCGGCAGGGAATTAATAAAGTTAATAAATCAAAAAATGAATAAAGGGATTTATACTGTTGAGTTTAACGGCAATAATTTTGCAAGCGGAATATATTTTTGTCAGATGGTATCCGGAAATTTTGTGAAGGTACAAAAACTTGCACTTGTGAAATAGTGCTTTATACCGTTAATTTATTCGAGTGTCAGCATAGTTATTTCCGGCGGACAGTTCAACCTGATAGGAAGAGCAACCGTACCTATTCCCCTTGAAACGTACATCTGTGAATTCCCCTCCCTATAGTAACCGCTTACATATTTGCTTATAGATGCGGCAATAGAGAGATTAAAATCACCTAATTTTACGAAAACGATTTGTCCCCCGTGTGTATGTCCGCTGACAATCAGGTCAAGATTTTTATCGGCAATATTATTGAATATATAAGGTTTATGGCAAAGCATAATTTTCGGAATATCATTATAATTTTTATTCTCATCGGCGGTGATTTTAATCGTCTTATCTATATAATCGATTAATATCGAATCACGGTTGGTACCGCTGTCCCTTGTATCTTCGACACCCATTATACATAAATCATTGCCGTTAATATTTATTATTTGCGATTTATTTCTTAACATTTTTATAGGGCTTTCGTTATTGACTGCATCGGCAATATAGTCGGGGTCTGAGAAATAATCGTGGTTACCGAGTGTTCCGTAAATTCCATATTTTGCTTTCAGATTTTTAAAAGCATTATTGAAAGGATGAATTTCTGTTTTTGAAGAATTTGTAAAATCACCGGGCAATAATATGAAATCTGAATTTAAACTGTTTATAACATCTGTATATTCTTTCATCGTGGCTTCATCCATGTAAGGACCGCTGTGTATATCACTGATTAAACTGAATGTGGTTCCCTTCAGATTGTCCGGAAGGTTTCTTATCTTTATTTTTTGATATGTGATTTCGTATTTATTTTTTCCGATTATACCTGCACTCGCACCTACAAAAGCATATCCCGATACAAAGATTGCAGATGAAGTAATAAATGCTCTTCTCGATTTATCGAAATTAACGACAGCTTTCTTTTTCTTCAATTTATCTATTTTTTCTTTTATTATTTTAAATCTTGTAAGAATAAAAAGAAATAAAGAAAAAGGAGTTTTAATGATTTTACAAATCAAAACATAAAGACCGATAAACACATTTGCAGCCTGAAAAATAAAAAAAGGTAAAATATAAATCACGTAAAGCCATCGCGGCAGAAATGAAAAATCCAGCCTGTGGAACATTGCGTAAACTATGGGGATATTAAAAAGTATATAAGGATATATTGTGAGTATATTTCTTAATTTCCTGTTAACATTATATCTCTTCAGAAATTTCCTGAATACAACATAATTGAGAATCTGAAGAGAGAATAATATAAAAATAATAATCGTTAAAAATCTGATTCTATCGAATGCTGTCATTTAGCTAAATGTTTCTTTAAAAACTTCTCCATAAACTCATAAACCTCAAATCGATTTTCTTCGTTCCTGAATCCGTGACCTTCGTTATCTTTAACGAGATATTCAACTTCAACACCTCTCTTTTTCATCGCGGTAACCATCTGGTCTGATTCATTAATATTTACACGCGGGTCCTGTCTTCCCTGGATAATTAAAAGCGGAGCTTTTATATTTTCGGCATGAAAAACCGGAGACACTTCTGCAAGAAGCAGAGAATCTTTTTCAGGATCTCCAACCATTTCATGCATCATATCGAGATATGGTTTCCAATAAGGAGGAATTGTATTCATAAATGTAAAAAGATTCGATACTCCGACATAATCAACACCTGCAGTATAAAGTTCGGGAGTAAAAGTTAGCCCGGATAGAGTTGCATATCCTCCATAACTGGCACCGTATATTGCTATTCTCTTCGGGTCGGCAATTCCTTCGTTAATCAGCCATTTAACACCGTCGGAAATATCATCCTGCATTTTTTTACCCCNNAAAACACCATAACCCCTGTTGGCAAAAAATTGCACTTCAGGATTAAACGTCCACCTGTCCCTGTACCACGGTCCTCCGTGAGGATTAACTACTACCGGTAAATTTTTTAAATCGATTCCTTTAGGTAAAGTAAGATAACCGTGAATAGTCAAACCATCCCTTGATTTATATTCTATCGGTTTCATTTCCGCGAGTTCGTTTTCATCGAGCCACGGACTTACGTCCGCTAATTTTGAGATTTTGTCACCTGCAATATCGTAAAGATAATATGAACCGAGTGAACGGTCGCTGTAAGTCCTGATAATAAATTTATTTTCATCATCATTCATACCGGTTATGACTAATTCACGTTTTGCACCCAATTCCCTGTCAACACGTTTAAATATTTTTTCCGTTTCACCGTCTAAAAATTTTATTTCCTGTTTCCATGCAACATAAGATATCATCGTCAGAACTTTTCGCTTTCGTGAATATAATAAATTCGAAACGTCGACTTCGGGATGTTCATAAATAACTTCCATTTCCTTACCGTTTTCGATATCGAATTTTATTATAGCAGTTTTATCCCTGCCGAGATTTGAAGCTGCATATACATATTTATTATCGAACGTAAAAAATAATGGTGACAGCGATTCTTTAAAATTTGTTGTTACAATGGTTTTGAAATCATCCTTCTCTGTTTGCCTGTATAATAAACTATTGCTCACACCATCCGTTGTCGTTGCGATTCGCAATTTCCCTTCGTGGTCGGTAATCCACCCTGTTATATTTCCCGGATTTTCAGCAATCATTTTCATATCGCCGGTGACTACATTCATTCTGTAGACATCAAAAAATTCCGGATTCCTGTTGTTCAAACTAATCAAAATTTCATCTTCGAAATCTTTCAACTCATCGATGACTTCTGTTTTGACTTTGTCGAATGGAGTCAATGATTTTAAATTTTTTCCGTCTTTATCTACCGCATATAATTTAAAATTTTCATCACCGCCGTCATCCTTGAGGTATAAAATCCTGTTATTCCCTTTCCAAAAATAATTCGTAATATCCCTGTCCTTTGAATCTGTAATTCTGACTGCTTTATCGGAACCAATTTCCTGTACAAAAATATTTAACCTTTTTTCATACGGCTCAACATAGGAAATGTAATTACCGTCAGGTGATAAATCATAAACTGCTTTTTCCGGGTTTCTGAAAAAATCACGAAGAGGAATCTCTTTCCGGGCAAACAAAGGTATATGTATTAATGTCATTAAAATGAAAAATAACTTTTTGTGCATAAAAATTATATTACAATTAAAATTAATACAGATAATATTGATTTGCAATATAATTATATATTAAAAGAATAATTCGTCTATAATCAAAATTTTCAAAACCAAAGATTATTTATCAGGATAACGCATTATTCTAACCTGATTTTTTCTATAAAACAATAATATATTCCTGTGATTCATTTTCTGTTTCGATAATTTTTAATAATAATTATTAAAAAAAATGTCCGTAGATAGATATCTGCGGACATAAATAATTTATCTTTGAACTATTTTATATTCTTGAACAATTTCTGAATAATAATTAAGCATGCTGAATTTGAACATCTCTTGTTTTCAGCCATTCATCGACACTTAATGGTCCGGTTCCAAAATATGATATCAAAATTGCGGCACCTATCATAGAAATGTTTTTGAAAAACATAGCTTGCTGAACTGCTGCCATCATAGGGTCACTAACTGCCCAGAACTGATGCATAGTAAAAGTGACAGGTACTAAAAAAATTACCAGAAGCCATGCAGTCCATTTAACTTTATATCCGAGTATGATGCTGAGCCCGCCAAGAAGTGCGATTACTCCGGAAAGCGGTACAAAGACAGATGCTAAAGGAACTCCGCTCGATGCGGCATAACCAATTGACGCACTCGAGAAGTGACCAAAACCTGCCAAAATAAATATTATCGAAAAAAATATTCGGGCTAACAATATTAAGTATTTCATTTTTATTTCTCCTTTAATTTTAAATTAATTTAATAAAATTTTTATTATCTTTATTCATTTAAATTACTTTCAATACGCTTTTTCCTCTCGTATGACCCGATTGACTTATTTCGTGGGCACGACGGGCTTCGGAAAGCGGTAAAATTGTTTCCACTAAAGGATTTACTTTACCTTCGTCGATTAAATTCGCGATTTGATTTAACTGTTCCGGATTTGAAACGGCATTTCCCACCCCGCATCGTACTCCAAATTTTTCTGCTTCTTTTTCCGAGGGTTGTCCTACCGTTGATACGAGAATGCCTCCTTTTTTCAAAACTTTCCACGAACGATTTTGAGTTTCGCCGCCTATTGTATCCAGTACTACATCCATATCATGAACGACATCTTCAAATTTTACCACATTATAATCAATTGTTTCATCCGCACCAATACTTTTTAACCATTCGAGATTATTTTTCGAAGCAGTGCCAATCACGTAAGCACCTTTCCATTTTGCAAATTGAACTGCAAAGCTTCCTACTCCGCCTGCAGCCGCATGAATTAAAATCTTTTGCCCGGCTTCAAGTTTTGCAACATCAAAAAGTGATTGCCACGCTGTAAGTGATGTTACAGGAACAGCAGCAGAATGAACAAAATCTTTAGATTTGGGTTTTAATGCTAAATCAGATTCATTAACAACAATGTATTCGGCGTATGCACCGTTTCTTGTTAAATCGGGTTTACCAAATATTTCATCTCCTTTTTTAAATTTTGTTACACCCGTTCCGATTGATTCAACAATACCTGCAACATCCCAGCCAAGTATGAGAGGTAACGGATAGTTTATAGCCTGTTTAAGATATCCTTCACGAACTTTCCAATCCACGGGATTCACGCCTGCCGCGTATACTTTTACTAAGACTTCTCCCTTACCGGGCGTGGGTTCCGGAGCATCTTCATATTTAAGAACTTCGGGACCACCATACGAATGAATTCTAACTGCTTTCATTTTATTTATTCCTTATATTAAATTTTAATTTCAAACTAATACAAAAATATATTAAATCATTTGCGAATGCATTGATGTATGACAGGAAATTCGATTGATGTATGATAAGTATTTTTATTGATTTATATCAATATATTTTAGTACTCATTTACTTTTATGCGCCAGATGTCCGCGAATCCTGCTTAATGATTCCGGCGTTATCCCGAGGTAAGAAGCAATGTGCCGAAGCGGTACTCTCTGCACAATATTAGGATATGTATCAAGCATGCAGATATATTTTTCTTCCGCCGTCATACTTAAGAAAGATGCGATTCTTCTCTCAAGTGCGGCACGGTTGTTCTGTGTGAGTTGAACGAAAAACTCTTCAATTTTAATTGAAGAGTTTATCAGCTTATCATAATTTTGTTTATCAATTAAAAGTACTTCCGAGTCTTCAAGTGCGTCGATGAAATATGATGAAGGTTCACCTGTCAGTAAGCTGTGCTGGTCGCTAATCCACCAGTTTTCAATCGCAAATTGTAAAATATGTTCTTCGCCCATATCATCTATTGTGTATGAACGCAGGCATCCGTTTTCTACGAAAGCTGTATATTTACATACCTGTCCTTTTTGAAGCAGGAATTGCCTTCTCTTAAATTTACGCGGCAGGAATAATGATTTAATATTTTCAAATTCATTTTC
>PNBM01000037.1 GCA_003135995.1 Ignavibacteriota bacterium
TATATTGTCCCTAAAGGGACAATTGAATGTGTTAGATGAATTTTTTTATAAATATATTGTCCCTAAAGAGACAAGGGAAATTTTGGAATGTTTTTTTATAAATATTTTATCCCTGACGGGATAAAGGAATTTTTCGATAATTTTTTATAAATATATTGTCCCTAAAGGGACAAGAAAAACAAAAAAATATTTTGCTATAAATATTTTATCCCTAACGGGATATTGAAATTGAATGATATAAAACGTGCCGTAGGCACGAAATATTTATAGAAAACGAATATATCGTGAATGATTGTGCCGTAGGCACGGAATATTTATAGAAAACGAGTATATCGTGAATGATTGTACCGTAGGCACGGAATATTTATAGAAAATTTATAGAAAACGAATATGTCACGAATGATTGTGCCTTTAGGCACGAAATATTTATAAAAAAAATTGAAAACAAATATCAAATTATTAAAAATTTAAAATTAAAATAAAATGGACGAAAAAATAATTTTGCTCGTTGAAGATAATCAGGATGATATTGCATTAACGTTACGGGCTTTTTCAAAAATTCATATTAAGAACAAAGTAATCACAGTCGAAGACGGTGAAGAAGCTCTTAACTATCTTTTTTGCAAAGGTAAATTCCAGGGAAGAAATCCACTTGATTTACCTTCTGTGGTATTGCTCGATTTAAAACTGCCAAAAGTTAATGGCTTTGAAGTTTTAAAAGCAATTCGCGAAAACGAATCAACTAAGTTATTACCGGTTGTATTTTTGACTTCGTCTAAAGAAGAAATGGATATTATTAATGGATATAAACTCGGTGTGAATAGTTATATTCGGAAACCTGTTGATTTTGAAAAATTCTTTGAAGCTATTCAAACCCTTGGAGTTTACTGGCTTCTAATGAACGAACCTCCAATTATTTCCAATAAATTATGAAGACTAAAAAAATTAAGGCATTAATTTTAGAAGATTCTGAAGATGACGTTAAATTAGTGCTTCGGGAACTTAACAAAGGTCAATACGAAATAGAACACACATTAGTTGAGGATGCCGCAGGGTTTGAAAATGCTTTAAAGAAGGAGTGGGATGTAATAATTGCAGATTACACTTTACCAACCTATACAGGAATAGAGGCACTAAATATGTGTAACGAAAAAGGGATAGAAATTCCTTTTATTGTTGTGTCGGGTTCTATAGGCGAAGATATTGCCGTGAATATGATGAGAACAGGCGTAAAGGATTACATTATGAAAAATAATCTGACAAGACTTTTACCGGCAATAGAAAGAGAAATAGCCGAGGCAAAGATTCGGAAAGAGAAAAAACTCTGGGAGGAGAAATTAATCATTTCGGAAATTCAATATCGCCGTCTGTTCGAATCATCTAAAGACGGGATTCTGATTCTCGATTTTGAAACAGGAATGATAACAGATGTAAATCCATTTTTAATCGAATTACTTGGCTATTCACACGATACGTTTCTTGGAAAAGCTATCTGGGATATTGGATTCTTCAAAGATATATTTGCGAATGAAGAGAACTTTTTGGAATTAAAACAGCAAGATTACATACGATACGAAGATTTATCTTTGGAAACTTTTAATGGGCGAAAGATTGATGTAGAGTTCATCAGTAATGTTTATCAGGTTGACCACAAAAAAGTAGTTCAATGCAACATTAGAGATATTACTGAGCGCAAACAGGCGGAGGAAAATACCGTTAATTCTCAAAAGTTGTTGCAAAGAATAATTGACCTTCTTCCGATAAGGATATTCTGGAAAGATACTGATTTAAATTATCTTGGTTGCAATGAGATTTTTGCAAAAGATGCGGGTAAGAAAAGTTCAAAAGAACTGATTGGTTTGGATGACTTCCAGATGAACTGGAAGGAGCAAGCTAACGCATATCGGAACGATGATCAAAAAGTCATTAAATCCGGAGAATCTAAAATCAATTATGATGAACAACAAACCACTCCGGAAGGAGACAAAATCTGGTTAAAAACAACCAAAATGCCTTTAACTGATTTGCGGGGAAATACAATTGGTATTTTAGGTTCTTACGAAGACATTACCGAACGTAAAAAAGCGGAAGAAGCATTACTTGAAAGTGAAGAGCGATATAGAGTGTTTATAAATTCTACAAATGATATGGCATTCCTTAAAGATTCACAATTTAAGTATACGCTTATAAACAGAGCTAATGCGAAATTTTTTGGCAAAGATGAAAAAGAAATAATAGGTAAAACTGATTTTGATTTTATGTCTGAAAGTTCCGCTCAAAAGTGCCAGGAAACCGATAATCAGGCTCTTGCCTCCGATACTATTATTGTTTCTGAAGAAATTATAGGCGAAAAGATTTACGAAACCCGGAAATTCAGAGTCCATTTAAGCAGTGGTAAATTTGGTATTGGAGGTTACATTCGGGAAATAACAGAAAAGAGACTTGCTGAAGAAGCCCTTCGAAAAAGCGAAAAGCAACTTTCCGAAGCACTGGATATTGCTCACCTCGGTCCCTGGGAATATGATGTCATTAAAGATGAATTTACCTTCAACGATAATTTCTATAAGATATTCCGTGTAACGGCGGAACAGGTCGGTGGATATAAAATGTCATCATCTGAATATGCCCGGCGTTTTGTCCATCCGGATGATATAGAAATTGTCGTTAAAGAAATTCAGGAAACTATTGAAAGCAATGATGCGAATTATAGTAAAATATTGGAACATCGTATTCTGTATGGAGACGGAGAAGTTGGTTATATTTCCGTCAAAATTTTTACCGTTAAAGATTCTTCCGGGCGCACAATAAAAACTTATGGAGTAAATCAGGACATAACAGAACGGATGCAATCTGAAGAATTATTGCGGAAAAGTGAAGAACGATTTCAACTTGCTTCCCGCGCAACAAATGATATTATATATGACTGGAATTTAACAAATGGAGTAGGCTGGTTTAGCGATTCATATAATAAACTTTTCGGGTATGAAGGTACTAACGAAAAATTTGATTACTGGAAAAAGAAAATTCACCCCGAAGATTTCGACAGGGCTATTTCAACAACTGATAAGATAATAAACAGCGGTGGGGATTCATGGTCAGTTGAGTATCGCTTCAGACGAAAGGATGATTCTTATGCCTATGTCTTGGACCGCGGATTTGTTATTCGCAATAATAAAGGAATACCAACCCGGCTTATAGGGTCATTGGTTGACTTCTCTGAACGAAAGGAATCGGAAGAAATATTGCGGGATAGCGAAGAAAAGTACAGGACGATTTTCGAAAATATTCAGGATATCTTTTACCAGGCTGATAATAATGGAATAATAACTGATGTCAGTCCGTCTATTTACAAACAATCTGGCTGGAAACCTGAAGAGTTAATTGGTAAGCCGGTGGATTTATTTTATTATAATAAGGAAGATAGAATTAATTTTATTAATGCTATAACTGATAAAAGCGAACTTTCCGATTACGATGTAAAGCTCAAACATAAAAATGGAAATTTAATCTATACTTCTGTTAACGCTCATATTCGATTCGATAAAAATAAAAACCCTATAGGCGTAGAAGGATTATTGAGAAATATAACCGAAAAGAAAATATCCGATGAATTATTAAAAGAAAGCGAAGAGCGCTACCGTAAACTTTTCGAATTGTCACCTGAAACTATATTCATTCAATATGAAGGGAAAATTGAATTTATTAATCCAGCAGGCGTTAAACTTTTTAAAGCAGAAAACGAAAACGAAATTGTCGGAAGAAAAGTTATAGATTTTGTTCATCCTGATTATAAAGAAATCATATCCCAGCGAATATCATTTATTAATAGTGAATTCGTTGATATTCCTTTAAAAATAGAAAAATTTATTTGCCTGGATGGAAGTTCGATTGATGTTGAAGTAACTGCAACAGCTTTTATGTATAAAGGTAAAAAAGCCGCATTAGTAATTTCAAGAGATATTACCGACAGGAAGAAATTCGAAGAAGAATTAATCGCAAGTGAAGAACGGTATCGTGTCTTGATTGAATCAATGCACGATGGGATTATGCAGGTGGATAATAATGATAAAATTCAGTTTGTAAATAATCGCATTTGCGAAATGTTTGGTTATACTAACGAGGAACTGATAGGAAAAACCGGTATCGATGTTATTGTAATTGATGATGATAGAGAAATGGTTCGCGAAAAATTTCATAAACATGATATAGAATACTCAATTAAGCATATGGCCCGGGGTAGAAAGAAGTCAGGGGAAATATTATGGCTCAATGCAAGTGCTACTCCGATAAAAGATGAATATGGCATTGTAAAAAGTTCTGTTATTTTTTTAAGTGACATAACAGACCGTAAACGCGCAGAAGATGAATTAATTAAAATATCACAGGCAATTAATCAAAGCCCGGTTACGGTTGTAATTACCGATGTGAATGGTGATATTGAATATGTGAATCCTAAATTCGTCGAAGTAACGGGTTATAGCCCTGAAGAGGTTATTGAAAAAAACCCCAGGATATTAAAATCGGATGAAAAATCGCCTGAAGAATATAAAGAACTTTGGAAAACAATTTCCTCGGGGAATGTCTGGATAGGCGAATTTCATAATAAAAAGAAAAACGGTGAACTCTATTGGGAAAATGCTTCTATCTCTCCTGTTAAAAATTCGGAAGGTAAAATTACACATTACCTTGCAGTAAAAGAAGATATTACTGAAAAGAAAAAAAGAGAAATTGAATTAATAAATGCAAAAGAAAAAGCCGAAGAATCCGAACGTCTGAAAACAAGTTTTCTTGCAAATATGAGCCACGAACTTCGTACACCAATGGTAGGAATTCTTGGATTTGCCGAGCTTATGAAAGATATGACAGATGATTCCGAATTAAAGGAATTTTCGGATTGTATATTAAAAAGCGGAAAGAGATTAATGGAAACATTGAATCTGATTCTTGACCTTTCAAGAATAGAAGCCGGAAAACTGGAAATAAAATCAAGCGATGTGAATATTGTAAGTCTTACAAAAGAAGTATTTGAAAACTATGTTGCCGAGGCGAAAAAGAAAAATTTATTATTCTCATTTATTACATCTTCCGAAAAAATAATTTCTAAAGTGGATGATAGAATGTTATGGGAAGCTATAAACAATCTTATCAATAACGCAATTAAATTTACCAAAAAAGGCGGAGTTACAGTCGAGGTGAAAACAGAAAAAATCAAAAACAAAAAAAAGGCAGTCATAAGTGTATCCGATACAGGTATTGGTATTCCTGAAGATTCGATTAATTTAATATTCGAAGAATTCCGCCAGGTTAGCGAAGGTTTCGGAAGGGGTTTTCAAGGAACCGGACTGGGCTTAACCATTACTAAAAATTTTGTAGAGAAAACAGGAGGTATTATTACCGTAGAAAGCGAAGTCGGTGTCGGCTCTGTATTTAAAATTGAATTTCCTCTGCTTGAAACTGATATTATAGAAGTTGAACCCGAAAAAGAAACAGAGGTGGAAGAAATACCGGAATCAGAGAAAAAAAACATACATTTGCTGTGTGTGGATGATGATGTGTTTACAAGTAAATATATCAACTTTATTCTTAACAAAGATTACATATTATCTTTTGCCGTTGACGGAAAATCCGCACTTGAAATGGCAAAATCCCATACGTTTTCTTTGATTCTTATGGATATAAATCTCGGGAAAGGTATGGATGGGGTTGAAACTACAAGGAAAATACGAAAACTCCCGGGATATGAAAAAGTACCCGTAATAGCAATGACGGCTTTCGCTATGAAAGGAGACAGGGAAGATTTATTAAACGACGGCATGGATGATTACATCTCCAAACCGTTCAAAACTCTTGAATTAAAAAAGATAATTAATACCGTTTTAAGTAAATCGAATATTTAACATTCTCTCTCCCCTTTGAAAAGGAAGCAAGGGGGTGTCATTCTAAGTTCTTACCCCCCTTAGAAGGGGGGCAGGGGGGATGATTTTAATTGATTATATTTCATTACATCTTCAGAAGGGTTATAATAAAATTTAAATAAATTGATAACAAATTTTTTAATAGCATTCTTATCCACAATTAAAACCTTAGACATATTCACCGAAAATTTTACTCATTAATTTAATTCAAATTATTTTTTATCAATATTCTCATTTCCATCATCCCCCTTTAATCCCCCCTTCAAAGGGGGGAGAAAACGGACATCATCCTCTATTAGCGAGGTGTGTTTTTTCTCCGGATTTAACATCTCCCAATTCTCGGCTCTTTTTATATTTGCTTCCACAAAAAGTAGTAATTATTATGACAACAGAATCATAGTTATTACTATTTTTTTTCATTGTAGTTAATCGGATATTTTTTGCAGTAGTGAATAAAATTTGAGAGAAAAGTATTTAATTATCATATATTACGAATTATTATTCAGGTGAAATTGTTAATAATTTAGATAGTATGTTAGATTTTCTATGATTTTACAGTTGTGTATATATGTTTGATGTAATTTGAAGAATTAAAATAAAAATGATAAATATATTAATAACAGATGATAATCCGAATATCAGGGCAGGAGTTAAACAAATTATCTCCGAAGAAACTGATATGAAGATTAGCGGAGAAGCCGAAAACGGTATGCAGACTCTGGAATTATTGAAGAATAATAAATATGATTTATTAATTCTTGATATCAATTTGCCCGATATAAACGGACTCGAAGTGTTACAAAATTTAAAGTATTCAAAATATAAAATACCCGTTTTAATATTAAGCGTCTTTCCGGAAGAACAATTTGCTTTAAAAATGATTGAAGCAGGTGCTATAGGTTACCTTAACAAAATGGATGTCTCCGATAATTTAATTTACGCAATAAAGAAAGTGATAGCAGGGGAATATTATTTTAAATCTACTTTACCGCAGGATGTAACAGCTTCAATTCACAAAGTTATCGAAAAAAACCGCGGCGAATAATCTTCTCTGTTAATTAATTTTCCAAAATACTTCCTGTAATATCAAAAAAAAATAATATTGAATGTATTCTGTTTGCTCGCCGGATTTATTCCACTCTTTTGAAAATATTTTTAGAAATATTTTAACTGATATCGTTTCTTCCCTGTCTTTGCATTAATATATTTCATTTGAAAGTGATTTCAAAAATTTAAATATCCCGTCAAGAATATTTTTATAACCATTCAAATCACTTTCTCTTCCGTAATCACCCGAAATAAGAAGTGTTTTCAACTTTCATTAAAATATACCCGTAAAGAAATTATATAATATCGAAAAATCCACAACAGATAAGGGGTTCCAATGTTTATATTATCTTTAATCGGAAATTTTTTTTTCCGGAAGCCCGGTTTTGAATAATCTTTTGTCCTGTTTCCTGTCATAATTATTATTACACGAAAATCATATTCCTTATTATTGACATTTTACGGTGTTTATGCGAAGTTACATCAAGTTTCAATATTAATTAGCAAGAGGAAGTTTTTTAAAATTGTTAGCTTGAAGTTCCACCAAAAACCCTGAAAAAAATTTCCAAATTAGTACGTCTTTAAATAAATAGAATTGTAAAATATTAAAATCATAATATCATAATGAAAAATAAGTTTAATTCAGCAGTCGAAGCCGCAAAAAAAGGAAACCTGGAATATGCTAAAAAGGTATTTGATATGGTTTTAAAGAAAAATTCATCAAACTATGCGGCATATATTAACAGGGGAAACGTAAGAAGAAATTTGAGCGATTTTAATGGCGCCCTCGAGGATTATAACAGAGCTATAAAGCTCGAGCCTGAAAGGTCTGAAGCTTATAATAACAGGGCAAACTTATTCTGCCACCTGTGCTGTTTCGAAGAAGCATTGAATGATATAAATAAGGCAAATGAAATTAATCCGGACAGCGCCCTGATTTTATGCAACAAGGGAAATATTGAATCCAGGATGGAACTGTTCCAGGAAGCAGAATCCGACCTTAACGAAGCGATACAAAAAGAACCTACATTTTTACTTGCTTATCTTTGCAGGGGTTTGTTGAAAGAGAAAACAGAAGATTACATCGGGGCAATAAAAGACTATTCGGTTGCTATTAAATTTAACGGCAAATATGCCGATGCTTATTATCATCGCGGAAAAGTGTTTATGGATTATTTAAATGATGAATCCAGCGCTAAGAACGATATGGTTAAAGCTATGAAACTTGGCGTTGTTATGGCGGGAACATATCTGGCAATTTTGAACGGATTGATATGTAATTAATAAATTTGCTGAAGTGTTGGTTTCGAAGATGTTCTTTGTAAAAACATATTAAAATTTCTTAGTAAGAGATAAACATATTCAGCCCTTTTAAGTCCTGGTTTAATGAGGGCTTTTCGGGAGGAGAGCAAATTTTAAGGGGTTGAGCGTGTTATCTTTTACTGAATAAACCTTATAAAAATATTTATATTTTAGTTCTGCTACTTGCATTTATAAGGGTTCTGCATTTTTTGTTTCAAATCGCAATATCGGTCTCTAAAATATTACTGCTCATTTAAAAGGACGTAAAAGTTTTTTATTAAAACATGGATTTAAATAAAATATATATTGATTATGGGTGGCATCCTTCCGATGGTGATTATAATATCGAAAAGGAATTATTCCGGGATAAAAAAATTAATGCAATCAGAGAAATTAATTTTTATAAAATATTAAAGCTCTTTAGCCATATATTTAAAAACAAATTATTTGCATTGAAAAGAAAAAAATAATGAATATATGTTATATTCCAAAAAACTTATATATTTAATGTTATTATTGATTTTCAACGGGTTGCTTTTCGCTTTGTCTTGCTCTGACGATGAAGTAAAATTTACAGGTATAATAAAAAATAACGTTTATGTTAAGGGCAGTGATGAAATGGCTGCCATGGGGGAGATTATCTTTTCGAAAAAATGTCTTAGCTGTCATTCCCTCGATGTTAATTTTAAAGGACCGGAGCTTGGAGATGTCGTAAAAAGACGTAAAGCGGAATGGATATTAAATATGATTATTAACCCGGAAGAAATGATTAGCAAAGATGCAGATGCTAAATATTTATTCCTGACTCACGCAGTAAAAATGGTTCTGAAAAATGTAAGCGAAGATGATGCTAAAGCTGTACTTGAATATCTGAAATTTGTAAATAATAGCAAAAAAATAATATGATGATATTCTTAGATTAATATTTTTTCTCCCGTCCCCTTTTAGATTTTATTAATAATCAGGATTTTAGAAGTGAATTTTAAAGAATAAGAGAAGAAGGAAATAAAAGGGGACAGATTATAATCTCTGTTGTTTTTAAAAAAGTTGGATATTTAATCTGACGATATTAACAAAATTTTACCATTATTCCTGAGTACGTTACCGGGCTTCCCCCTCCCGGTATACCTCCCAAGTTTACGTACTCAGGATTTTTTTTTCAATTTCTATAATTCATTTTATCGTTTATTTAAAAAGTATATTATATTCTCGATTTTCGATGTTCTGTGAAACTGCCCTTATTTTTTTCCGTATTTATTAATAAATTTGTATATAATGAATTAATAAAATTTATGGACACTGTATTTTTAATATTAAGTTTATTTATTCCCCGGATTACATTGGTTATCTTTTATTTATTACATTCAATTCCGGTAAATAATGTACCTTTCATCGGTGATGTTCTGCTAACGGTTTTTTTACCCCGCGTTCTTGTACTGATTTATATAGTAGATAATCTCGGTACACATAATCCCTGGTTCTGGATTCATCTTGTTGTTGCACTGGTGGTTTATCTGGGCTCGGGAAAAGCCTATAGAAAAAGAAGGCGAAGAAAAGAATAAATTCAATTCTTTCCGGAAATAATTATACATTATAATTTCTATTTAATTATTAAGTTATTAAATTAATAATAAGATTGAGTTTCATATAAACCGGTGCGATTAATTTAATATTTATTTTATTCTAATATAAATCAAATATATTTATTATATTAATTATTCTTGCCGCTGCCGAAATATTTTGTTAAAATATTTATTATACAGTATGAACAATAAAAATCGTTTTGATAATCCCGAGAGGAAACACACAAACGGTGATATTGATATACTTGACAATTTTGACCTTGCCCTTACTTTAAAATCCACAAGGGATGGAGTAGCTATTTGCAATAACAAGGGAGAATTTATATATACAAACGATTCCTACCTGAAAACCTATGGGTATGAATCCCCCGAGGAAATTATAGGAAGAAGCTGGAAACTGGTTCATCATCCGGATGAAATTAAAAAATTTGAAGAAATTGTTATTCCTGAACTGAATAAAAAAGGCTCATGGATAGGTGAAACAACGGGAAAAAAACGGGATGGAAGCATTATATATCAGGAATTAACATTAACATTAACAAACGAAGGAAGAATAATTAGAATTACAAGGGACATAACCGAAAGAAAGAAAACGCAGATAGCCCTGGAAGAAAGTGAACTGAAATACAGATCTTTGATTGAAAACCTGAATGAAGCCGTGTTATATCAGGATAATAAAAACATAATTATATTTACCAATAAAAGATTCTGTGAATTATTCGGGTATGGGATTAACGAGCTGGAAGGCACAAATGGTTATGATTTACTGTATGATAAAAATGATATAGAATTTATTAATGGGAAAAATAATGAACGGGTAAAAGGCATTTCGGATTCCTATGAAATAAGACTTAAAAAGAAAAACGGAGATCTGGTCTGGTGTCACATTAACGGAACTCCGTATCATGATGCAGCCGGAAATATCGTGGGTTCAATTACTATTATTTCTGACATAACAGAGCATAAGAAATCCAAGGAGGCCCTTAGTGAATACGAAGCAAAATTTCAGGCAATCTTTGAGAGTTCCGTTGATGCAATCGGCGTAACAATAAACGGAATTAATATTTTAAATAATCCTGCATTCGTGTTATTATTCGGATACAATGACGCAAACGAAATAGAAGGTAAATCCGAAATTAATTTCATTGCTTCAAGCGAACGGGAACGTATTATGGAATATACTAAGAATAGAATAATAGGCAAACCTGTCCCTTCTTCGTATGTCACTAAAGGTTTGAGAAAAGATGGTTCGGAATTTTCCCTCGAAGTGCATGTATCAGGTTATAAACTGGGAGGAGAAATTTATGAAATAGCAATATTGCGTGATATTACAGAGTTCGAAAAAACCGAAAAAGCATTAAGAGACAGCGAAGAAGGTTATCGTTCCCTTGTAAATACTTCGCCCGATGCGATTAATGTCATAAATCTTGAAGGAGATATTGTCTTTTTAAATCAGCGAACAGTGGAAATGTTCGGGTACGGCGATTCTGATGAAGTGGTAGGAAAAGCATTATCGAGTCTGATTGTCGAAGAAGAATGGGAAGACGCAAAAGAAAAAATTAATGAAATTATAACTTATGGATATTCAGGTAATATTGAAAGAAGAATGATAAAAAAAGACGGTACCGTATTTCCTGCCGATATAAACGCTTCGCTTATAAGAAATTCGGAAGGAAATCCGACAGCTATAGTTGCAATTATCAGGGATATATCAAAACGAAAACATACAGAAGAAAAATTAAGGAAATTCGCCGAAGAACAAGCGGAATTGAATGCAACAAAAGATAAATTTTATTCGATAATAGCTCACGATCTGAAAAGCCCGTTTCAGACAATTTTGGGATATTCCGAAATGCTCGACAAAAACATTGAAGAACTGGAAATACCCAGGATTTCAGAATATGCCCGCAATATTTATGAGTCCGCTAATGAAACTTTTAATCTTCTCGATGACCTTTTGAAATGGACAGGCTCACAAACAGGCAGGATTAATGCATTACCGGAAATTATTTATGTCAAGGAATTGATAGATTCGACGACAAAAATTTTCAGGGAAAATGCGGACAGTAAAAAAATAAGTTTAACTTCAAAAGTAACCGGTGATTTATTTGTCTCTGCCGACAGAAATATGATAACTACGATATTGAGAAATCTCCTTTCAAATGCAATTAAATTTACAAGGGCGGAAGGCGAAATTAATTTAACTGCTGAAGAATATAACGGGAATATTTTAATTTCTGTTATTGATTCGGGTATCGGTATTCCAGAAGAAAATATTCCAAAATTATTCAGAGTAGAAAAGGCTTTTTCTACAGCCGGTACGGAAAAAGAAAAAGGAACAGGTTTAGGTCTTGTAATATGCAAAGAGTTCGTCGAGAAAAATAACGGAACTTTATCGGTTGAAAGTACTCCGGGAAAGGGAAGTAAATTTATTGTTTCATTGCCTAAATTGGACGAGCGAATCTATTGAATAGCAAATCCTTTAATAATAATAAAATGATATTATAAATATTAGTTTTATTATAAATTCATGGAAATTTAAAATGATTAAAAAAATAATCTCAGGCGGACAAGCCGGGGCGGATAGAGCCGGACTCGATGCCGGAAAATTTCTGAAAATTCCGACCGGAGGTTATTGCCCTAAAGGATATTTAACTGAAAACGGGTATGACACATCTTTGAAATCATATGGACTCATTGAAACCGAATCCGGTTTGTATGAAGAGAGAACGCTGAAAAATGTTTTATCCGGTGACGGCACCGTAATATTTTGTAATGTTGATGTCGATGGAAATATTATCGGACTCGGGACAGCCTTTACACATCAGCTCTGCCTTCAATACAAAAAACCTGTAATCAAAAACCCGACTTCAAAACAATTTATCGAATGGATAAAAAAAAATAAAATAAAAATCCTTAACGTCGCAGGCAACCGCGAAAGCCAGTCCCACGGCATCTATAACAAAACCAAAAAATTCCTGATACAAAATATTAAAAAAATAAATTTGTAAAAACAAATTTATTTATACTCCGTTAGGAGTTTTCCGTTTATAGCAAAGAAATAACCCAAATCTTAAAACCCCTTTAGGGTTTTCAAGTTTGTACTTTAAAAACTTATTTTTTCTCAATATTTGAGAAGAAATTTAAATTATAAATCATTAGATTATACACAATTAACCTTTACACGTTGGGAAATCTTTTAATATATCAGTCATCAGCGGGCTCGGGCAAAACTTATACACTCGCGAAAGAATATTTGAAACTCGCTTTTAAATATCCCGGCGCATTCAAACACATACTTGCCGTAACCTTTACGAATAAAGCAACTGCGGAAATGAAAAATCGCATACTCGATTTTTTAATTGATTTGTCCGAAGAAAAAGATGATGACCTTAAATCCCAATTAATAAAAGAAGGTGTAAAAATAGATATTCAATCCCAGTCAAAACTTGTTTTAGAAAATATACTTCACGACTATTCCAATTTTTCAATCAGCACGAACGACAGCTTCTTTAATAAAGTACTGCGTTCGTTTTCAAAAGAATTGAAGATACAACTTGGCTTTCAGGTTGATTTCGATAACACTGCCGCTCTCGATGCTATTTCCGAAAAATTACTGAATGAAGTTGATAAAGATGTCTCACTCGAAAAATTTATGGAAGACTATATTTATTCAAGTATGGATGATGATAAGAGCTGGGATGTGGAAAGGCAAATTAAATCACTCGGCAGCGAAATTTTCAGAGAAAGATACTGGGAGAAAAAAATTCAAAAAGAATCTCACAACGTAATTAAAGATACAAGGGATTCGATTGGGGATTTTAAAAATGAGTTAAAAAATATTCTAACAGATTTCGAAAATAAAATGAGTAAGTTTGGTGAAGATGCTGAAAAAATTATCAAAAAATATTCTCTCGAAATAAGTGATTTCCTGCAGGGCACGAGAGGTGTAATGAATTATCTTGTCAACAATATCAGATTCAAGAAAAGTTATGAACCTAACAGCTACGTTCTGAACGCTTATAATGATATTTCGAAGTGGTACAATGCAAAATCTCAGAAAAAGCCGGCACTGCAGGACGCCGTTAACAGCGGGCTTCACGAACTTCTCACACGAACAATTGATTATTACAACACCGAAGGAATAAAATACAACACAGCATTAGAAATCAGGAAAACAATTTATACAGTCGGCGTTTTCACCGATCTTGTTCGACTGCTGAATGATTACAGAAAAGAGAACAGAATTCTTTTGCAATCCGATATAAGCAATATTCTGCAAACCATAATTACAAAAGAAGATTCTCCTTTTATATTTGAAAAAATCGGAAACAACTACAGAAATTTTCTAATTGACGAATTTCAGGATACATCGAGCTTCCACTGGAGAAACTTTTTACCTCTCATAGTAAATTCATTGAGCGAACAGAACACATCTCTCATAGTAGGCGATGTCAAACAATCTATTTATAGGTGGCGCGGCGGAAATATGAAACTGCTGTTAAAAAATATTTATGAAGATTTGAATGAATTTAGTTCTCTGATTAAAACCGATAACCTGAAAGTGAACAGAAGAAGTTCTGAAGATATTGTTGAATTTAATAATCAGTTCTTTGCCGAAGCACCGGCAAAATTAACTCAGGACATAGAAAATGAAGAATATAAAAAATTTATTACGGATTCATATAAAACCGTAAAACAGGATTTTGTCAGCGATAAAAAAAACGGATATGTTAATATATCTTTCATACAAAAAAGTGATGATATAAATGAAGAAATAAAGAAAAATCTCTTAGACACAATTAAAAACACGCTTGATGATAATTATAAATTAAGGGACATTTTAATTCTTGTCAGACGGAAGAGCGAAGCAAGCCGCGTTGCAAACTGGCTCGCAGAAAAGGAATATGAGTTCGTTTCCTCAGATTCCCTTATGCTGGAAAGCTCACCTAAAGTACGACTGCTTTTGAATGCGATAAGATATATCGTTGATAATAAAAACGAAATTTCGAAAGTTCAGATTCTTCAAAATTATCTGAACGATATTCCTGAGATAAATGATATATTCTCGAAAGATAAAATCGGAGAAATATTTTTAAACAAACTGCCTCAGGAATTTTTTAAGGAAAATGAAAAACCAAAATTAAAACCTGTTCTGAATGATTTAACGATTTATGAGCTTACGGAACAACTCATAAAAATATTTAATCTGAATAATAACCCCGACCCTTATATCATCAGATTTCAAAGCATAATTCTTGAATATTCTCAAAAAGAAAATTCGGATTTGATTTCATTCTTAATTTACTGGGATGAACACAAACAAGATTTTTCTATCACCGTATCCGAAGAAACCGATGCTATTAAAATTATGACAATCCATTCCGCAAAAGGTCTTCAGAGTAAAATTGTAATGATTCCTTTTGCCGATTGGAAACTCGTGATTGACGGAACGAAAGATTCTATGTGGGTTTCATCCGATGTGGAACCTTTCGATAAATCATCTGCATATCTTGTAAAAGCAACACAATCTCTTAAAAGTACTTATTTCAAAGATGACTATCTGGACGAATATGTTCTGACAAAACTGGATAACCTTAATCTCTTGTACGTTGCATTCACAAGACCTGAAGAACGCCTCTACGTCATTGTACCGGGCGAAGAGGCAAGTAAAGTTAACAGTTTGATAAAAAATATTATAGAAAATTCAGAATCTTTTAAAAAAGAGTTAAAAGAAAATATTTACGAAAGCGGGAAAAAAATAAAAGCGATACATAAGGAATTAAAATCAGAAATTAAATCCGAGCAACTGAAAACCTATGTATCGAATGACTGGTATAAAAAAATTACAATAAAACCGAAACATAGAAAATTAAATATATCTCCTGATAAAGAATTTGAATTCAAAACCTTAAGGGGAAACATAATTCACGAAACACTCTCTTATATCAAATATAAAGTTGATGTTGATAATGCTGTAGATAAAATATTCTTTAACGGATTAATTACGGATGAACAAAGAAAACCTTTAGCATCTCAATTAAATAAAATGCTATCCGACGAAAAAATCGCAAAATGGTTTTCAGTTGATGCCGAAATAATAACGGAAACAGATATACTCCAAAAAGACGGGAAAATTCTTCGTCCCGATAGAGTTATAATAAAAAACGGATCTGCTGTTATTATTGATTATAAAACCGGCAAAGAAAGTGAAGAGCATATAAACCAGATTAATCAATATGCCGAAACTCTTTTAAAAATGGGATATAAAGACATTGAAAAATATTTGCTGTATATAAGTGATAGTGAATTCAACTATTATGTAAAGGAGGTGATTTGATGACTTTTCTTGAAAAATTGACCACCGATATTTTAAGCAAACACAAAAATGAATTATCGGATTTATGCGTAATCTTTCCATCACGCAGAGCCGGGATTTATTTTAAAAATATTCTTTCTAAACAACTTGAATCTCCAATTTGGTCGCCGTCAGTTTTTAGCATAGAAGATTTTATCGGTAAATTATCACCTTACAATATCATAGATAACCTCACACTTATATTCGAATTATACAGAGTATACGAAGAAGTGAAAATGGATGAACATATCCGCCTTGCGAATATCACAAACGAAGATATCGATATTGACGATACGGAAACATTTGATAGCTTTTACCAATGGGGGCAGATGCTCCTGAAGGATTTCGATTCTGTTGATAAGTTTCTGGTTGATACAAATTTAATATTCAGAAATATTAAGAACCTCAGGGAAATAGAAGAAAAATTTCCGCTTGAACTTCAGGAAGATTTTAAAAAATTCTGGGGTTCGGTATTTACATATCAGGAATCTGCAATAAAGAAAAATTTCATTAAAATCTGGCAGATTATAGGCGATGTTTATTTAAAATATAAAGAAGTGTTGTCCTCTCAAAACCTTGCCTATGAAGGAATGGCGGCGAGAAAATTTTGCGAAGATTTAATTTCAGGAAAGTTGAATTCAAAATGGAAAAAATTTATTTTTGCGGGATTTAATTCGTTGAACAAATGCGAAGAGAAGATTATTAAATATCTGCTCGATAAAAATATTGCTGAAATATACTGGGATGCTGATAAATATTATGTTGAAGATAAGAAACAGGAAGCCGGAAAATTCATACGCAGGAATTTTAAGAAGTTTGGAATTGAAAGTAATTTATTTTTTAAAGATGAATCATTTAATAATCTCGAAAAAGATGTTAAAAATATAAATGTAATCGGTTCACCTTTGTCAGTCGGAATGACAAAAGCTTTTGGAAGTGAATTAAATGAGTTTATAAAAAATAATGATTTCAGTCCCGAAAAAACCGCAGTTATTTTGCCCGATGAAAATCTTTTGCTGCCTGTTTTGTATTCCATTCCCGATTCTGTTGATGAAATTAATGTCACAATGCNNACAATGGGATATCCCTTTGCAGATACTCCGCTGTATTCTTTTATATCCCTCTTAAAACAGCTTCAGGAAAACATTAAATATGACAAAAGCGGATACAGCTTTCATCACGAGGATATAGAAAAAATATTAATGCAGCCTTATGTAAAATTTAATGATACAGGAATAGTTTACGAAATATTAAATGAAATAAAACATAAAAATATTGTTTATATCGGCTTTGTTTTTTTATTAAAGCATAAAAATATTCCGCGAATATTAAAAGTTGTTTTAAAACCTGTCAAGAATGTAAACGAAGCTTATAAATATCTTACTGAAATATTAAATATTATACTGGAAAAAACAGGCAGTGATAATTCAAAAAACTCCAATTATAAAAATTTCCAGCTTGAGTATATATATAATTTATCGGAAAATCTGAATTTACTCAGTGGTGTTTTGGAAAAATATAAGATTGTGATTGATGTATCAACTTTCTGGAAAATATTAATAGAAATTCTTAATGCTGTTTCAATACCATTTACAGGTGAGCCGCTGAAAGGCTTGCAAATAATGGGATTGCTCGAGTCGCGTTCTCTCGATTTCGACAACGTTTTTATTTTATCTATGAACGAAGGCATATTGCCGAAAGGTAATTCGCAAAATAGTTTTATTCCTTACTCATTAAGAAAAGCAGTTGGTCTGCCGACATTCGAAGATAATGATGCTTTGAGTGCATATTATTTTTACAGAATATTGCAGAGAGCAAAAAATATTTTCTTATTTTACGATACTGAGGTAAGCGTTAACACGAAAGAAAAAAGCAGGTACATACTTCAAATCAAAAATGAACTTATAAAAAAGAATTTAAATATTACTTATAGTCATAAAGTAGTTATCCCCGCAGTTCAGACATATAAAGTAGAGCCGATAGAGATTGAAAAAAAAGATAATATTATTGAGAAAATAAAATATATAAATCATCTGTCACCGTCCGATTTAATAAATTATATAAACTGTCCGCTGAAATTTTATTTTAAAAAGATTGAAAAATTAGATGAGCCGGAAGAGGTAGAAGAATATTTCAGTCCGGCTACATTCGGTTCGATGTTGCATTATATTATGAAACTGCTTTATGATGATTATAAAGGCAAAGAATTGAATGAGAACAATTTTATAAATGTGATAAATAAATTCGAAAACGAATTTAATGAAATTTATATTAAATCATTAATATCGGTTTATGGCGGGAATTTCGATTATGATTCTTCGGGGAAAAATATTTTATTAAAAAAAGTTATTCACAGACTCATCAGGCAGTNNCATCAGGCAGGTGCTTGAAAACGATAAAGTAAATCTGCCGTTTAAAATTATTGATTTGGAATGTTCTTTATACGGAGAATTAAATTTAAATAACGGGACAAAAATAAAATTAAAAGGAAAGATTGACAGGATAGATGTAAAAGATAATATCACGAGGATAATTGACTATAAGACCGGAACCGTGAAGATAAAGAAACTGACTGAAAAAAATACGGATTTTTATTTTGATGATATGCTGGAAAATCCTGATTACAAAGAGAGTTTCCAGGGATATTTCTATGCGCACCTGTATAAAAAATTAAATCCCGAAAGTAATGTTATCGTTGGAATTTATCCTATGAAAAAATTTAAAGAAGGGATAATGTTAATCAACGACGAATTTATAACGGAAGAGACTTATACGGAATTCGAAAATCATTTAATCGAACTCATCAATGAAATCTACGACCCATCCAAAAAATTCACACAGACCGACGACCTAAAACGCTGCGAATACTGCCCGTATAAAGATATATGCAAAAGATAGTGAATTCATAAAATTCATAAAATTTATAAAATTCAAGAGATTTAAATATACTTTATAACTTGATAAACTTGATAAACTTGATAAACTTAATTTGAGCGAAT
>PNBM01000349.1 GCA_003135995.1 Ignavibacteriota bacterium
TGCCATTTTTGAGGTTTCTCATTTTCACCTGGTAAAAAGCTCTTAAGTTTCCCGGAGTTCTATGCTCAACAGAGAGTACCGAATGCAAATCGCCATTATACCTGATAACAATACCTGTTTTTAAATCAGAAGTTGTTGCCATAAATTATTTAGAATTAATAAAAAATATTTAAATTTTGTTCCCCTCAAATACCATCGGTAGGTAAAACCCAAAATCGAGGTCAATTTAAGGTTACCAAATATAGTTATTTAAGTAACTAAAATCAATTAAAGATTTATGTATTTTTAATTTGATTTTTTTACACTATTTGAGTATTTTAATCCAAAATTATAATATTTTCGTTAAAAATTATCAAAAATGGAGGAAAAATGCCAATAAAAATAGGAATAAATGGATTCGGCCGGATAGGCAGACTTGTATTCAGGAGAATGTTAGAAGTAGGTAGTTTTGATGTTATAGCCATAAATGATTTAATGGACCCGAAGACGCTTACACATTTGCTTAAATATGATTCTGTGCACCGAAGATTTCCGGGTGAGGTAAAAGCACTGGAGAACGGGATATCTGTGAACGGGAAAGAAATAAAAATCCTTGCAGAAAAAGACCCTGTTAATATAGGATGGGGCAAAATGGGAGTCGACGTTGTAATAGAGTCGACAGGAGTTTTCACGAAAAAAGAGAAACTTCAATTACATATAGACGGAGGCGCGAAGAAAGTTATTTTGACTGCTCCGCCGAAAGACGACCTCGACGCCATGATTGTGCTTGGTGTTAATAGCGAGGTATTAAAACCTGAGCATAAAATTGTTTCGAATGCATCATGCACTACAAACTGTTTAGCACCTATGGTAAAAGTTCTGGATGATACTTTCGGAATCGTCAAAGGATTTATGACCACTATTCACGCTTACACAAACGACCAGGTGATGTTAGACCAGCCACATAAGGATTTGAGACGAGCGAGAGCAGGTGCCGTTAATATACTTCCGACCTCAACAGGTGCTGCGAAAGCAGTCGGAAAAGTTTTACCGCATCTTAAAGGAAAGCTCGACGGATTCGCTGTCAGGGTTCCTGTACCGGATGGTTCATTAACAGATTTTGTTTGTCAGTTAAATAAAGAGACTACAAAAGAAGAAGTGAACGCAGCGATGAAGAAAGCTTCTGAAACAAATCTTAAAGGTTATCTTGAATATTGCGAAGACCCGATTGTTTCCACAGACATTATCGGAAGTTCTTATTCCTGTATCTTTGATTCTTTATCAACTATGGTCTCCGGAAATCTTGTTAAGGTTGTCGGATGGTATGATAATGAATGGGGATATAGCTGCAGAGTTGTTGATTTAGTAAAGATAATGGTTTAAGCATACAAAAAATATTCTTAAAAAGCGGAGTATGCAAAGGGTACTTCGCTTTTTTTTGAACTGAAATTTATTATATTTTGTTGTTAATTATACAATTAGGAGGAACATTTTTTAAAAACTTAAATTATTAACGCCATGATTAAAAATTACAAACATTTTGTAGTTGTGTTTTTGCTTTTAACGTCATTCGTAAGTTTTTCATGTACAGGTTTAATGGATGCGATGAAAAATGTACAGAGGCTGCATATCAAACTTGGTAATGTTGTTAATATGAAGGTAGGCGGAGTCAGCATTGCAGATAAAAACAGTATAACTGATTTCAATCTTCTCGATGCCGCAAATTTGTTATCTTCATTCACGAGCGGACATTTGAATACATCGTTCACATTAAACGTGCTTGCAAAAAATCCGAATGACGGAACAGGTGGAACCCCGAATACATCTGCCGTTATCAAGTCTCTTGGCTGGAGACTTTTTTTAGATGATGCGGAAATGATTAATGGTAATATTACACAGGGTATTGAAGTTCCCGGAGTTGGAAAAGAAACCACAATTCCGATAGACATGAATTTGGACTTGCTTAGTTTTTTGCAAGGTCAAAACTATGACCATCTTATGAATCTTGCAATGGCAATCGGCGGAAAGAATGGTTCATCTGCAAGAGTTAAATTAGCTGTTAAGCCTACAGTTGATACATTCCTTGGTCCTATTACTTATCCGGGAGAGATTACTGTTGTGGATAAAGAGTTCAGGTCGCAATAAAAATAGTGAAATAGTGAGATGGCGAAAAGGTGAAATAGTAAAGAACATAGAATAAAAGCTTAGAGTTTCGGAATGCAATTACGATTTATTTTAACAAAAAAGTCGCTAAATGATTTAGCGACTTTTTTTTGAGGCGTCGATCAGATTCGAACTGATGAATGGCAGTTTTGCAGACTGCTCCCTTAAGCCACTTGGGTACGACGCCGAATCAATTTTAAATGTTAAATGTTAAATTAAAAAAAAGTTGTCTTTTTTAATTTTCAAAAAATTTTTCATCCCAACATTAAAAATTATTTAGAACATAAAAACATTTCTATAAAAAAGCGAGCGGGAAACGGGACTCGAACCCGCGACATCAACCTTGGCAAGGTTGCGCTCTACCAACTGAGCTATTCCCGCTTAAATGTAGCAACAAGATATATTTATTAAAAACTTTTTTCAAGTCGATTTTTACTCAATCACTGCCCGGTTTTCTTTCACCTGTAACTTTTATTATTAAAACTCTGAATTTAGTTTTCGGATTAACGCGGGATTCAAATACTATTTTCCCGGTTCCATTTAAATTTTTTATTTTATCTTCGGAAGTAACAACATAGAGCTCACCTTCTTTATTTGCTTCTTCTCTAAGCAGTTCACTAAGATTCGGAGTAGTATCCATCCATATATGATTAAATCTTTTATAATCAAGATTACTGAAAATTTCAACGATTGCATCGTTGCAATATATCGTTTTACCCGGATTCAGGCTATTTAAATATACAGCTGCTTCTTCTCTTTCGGGATATCCGATACCGAACGTGTTTCGCCATATGGACAACCACATGGATAAATAAAATGCGGATGTAATAAATAGAATAATAATTAAAATTCTTGTTGCCGTAAAAAATTTTAAAAACCGAAATTCAGTTAAACGAAAGAATATCTGATTTTGAAAAAAAGATGCGAGAAATAAAACTCCATTTGCCATCAAAACTGCGTAAACAGGAATTAACGAAACAAAATGCCTGTTCAGGCCGAGATTGGATTTTAAAATCCAGCTCAATGTTATAAAAATTAATATACTGAAGCCAGAAATTACAAGAATTTTATTCTCCCTCCAGGTTTTTAAAAGTCCGAATGGAACGACCACGTAATTAATTCCCATAAACAAAATCGGAATCCACACCGGATAAAAAAACAAGTCATTCAAAAATTTCATAATACCTCCGCTGAACGAACTTTCCTCTTTCAGTGTATCATTCGCAAAAACTTTTGTATCGAATAAGAAGCTTAAAAATTTTCCGTCGTTTTTCCATCTTAGTAATATCCATGCAGAAATAACAATTGCAGGCAAAATTAAAATAATAAGTTGTTTGTAGTTAAATGCATTTTTTAATTTCTTATTCCGAACAAATATAAATAAATTATATATTGTAAAAATAATTAATATTGCCCATGCTTCATATCTTAGCATACAGGCAATAGCTAAAAAGACGGACGCAATAAAATATTTTTCTTTTTCAAAGAGGAAACAAAATAAAATGACAGATAAAACAAATAATGATTCAGGTTGTGCGGTGGTTCCCATAAAAATACCAATAGGGGAGAGTGCGCAAATTAAGGAAGCAAGCAGAGCTTTGAATAATGTATTTTCTTTTGGTTTTTTATTCAGGTAGAAAAATAGAATTACGGGTATCAATGAACATAAAAAAATATTAGCAAATCGGATAACCGTTAAATTAGCTCCTAATAAAATAGCGACAGCTGTAATATAATGATACAATGGAAGCCAGACCCAGTGTAAGTTCAAATCTTTCGGAGCTAAAAGAATCTGACGGGCAATGATAAAATGTTCATACGCATCGGTATCCATATCAGGAATTTGAATGACATAAATTACTTGCCAGACAATAATACCTGCTATCACTATTAATAATAGTGTTAAAGAATACCTGATTTTATATTTAAGATTTAATTCTTCGATAATTTAATTGTAATATTATTGAACTTCCCTGTTTATTACAGAATTTGTAAAATTCACAAAAGTAATTATTATGTAAAATATAAAAATAAATTAATTTAATAAATTGAATTAATAAAATATTATTGAATGTTAATATTGAAAATAGCAATTAATTTTTAAAAATAATAATTATTAATCCTAAACTAATAAGATTGACAGGTAAAGGAAAAATATTTTCAAACCATATTGTAATAGTATCCAATTATTATTTCAATTTTTGTTACATATTGTTACACTTTGTTACCGTTTAAAGATAACTTATAAACTAAACATTTGTATTTTTGAGCATATAATAAAATAAAACAGGAAATAAATTTATGGTAAACTCAAATGATAACGTTGAAACCAAAGAGACTGATAAGAAAGCAATTAAGAGTAAATTTAGAAATAAGATTTTTTTAAGTTCTTTAATAATTATATTAATTGTTATCGGAATAGTAGGAATTGGTTTCACACAAAAAGTAAAAGATTTCAGAAAAAACGGTCCATGGCCATTCATTATAGATAAAATCGTTGCTGAACTGAATTTAACGGATGAACAAAAGGCTAATGTGAATAAAATAAAAGATGAGATAAAGACGAAGATGGACAGCAAGAAAAAAGATAAGCCCGATGAAATGAGTGATTTTGCAAATGCTTTTAAACAGGATAAACTGGACAAGCAGACTCTTGAAAGCATTTCTAAAAATCAGGAAGCAGACCGGGAAGAAATGAAATCTTTCTTTATGGATGAATTGATAAAATTTCATGATGTTCTGACAACTGAACAAAGGTTAAAAGTAGTTGAAAAGATGAAGGAATTTAAAGATAAAATGCACAAACAAAAACCTGACAGTCAATAATATCTGAATATAAAATTTTTTCATGATGACTCCCTCATTCCCGACCCCTGCTGAATTTTAATTCCGGGTCGGGAATATTTTAATTCTAATGAAAAGATTTTGAAACAAGATTACATAATGGATTATCAGTTTATTAAATATTTTTACATTTTATAGTTAATAATTCTATACTAAATTAAGCTATAATTATAATATCTTATGAATAAATCAATTTTAATAATTGATGACGACACAAAGTTAAATGATTTAATCAGTACATTTCTTACAAAATATAATTTTAAATGCGACACTTCCGAATTCCCTTCAGACGGAATAGTAAAATTAAAGAAAAACAATTATGACCTTTTAATTCTGGATATAATGCTGCCTGAAATGGATGGATTCGAAGTATGTAAAGTTATCAGAAAGGATTCTAACATTCCGATTATCATGCTGACGGCAAGGGGAGAAGTCACCGACAAAATAATCGGGCTTGAGCTTGGAGCTGATGATTATTTACCCAAGCCTTTTGAACCGCGTGAATTGCTCGCACGGATTACTTCAATACTCAGGCGTTCAGAAGGGAAATTAAAAAATTTACAGCAAATAAAATTTAAATCTTTATTAATCGATTTTAATAAGAGGTCAGCTTTAATAAATAAAAAAGACCTTGAACTAACTTCAACTGAATTTGAGTTACTGACACTTTTTGCAAAGAATAACGGTAAGACATTATCGAGAGACGAAATTATGCAGGATACAAGAGGAATATCGTGGGAATCCTATAACCGTTCGGTTGATGTTATGGTATCACGTTTAAGAAATAAACTTAAAAATTATTCACCCCAAAAGGAAGATTATATAAAAACAGTTCATTCCGTGGGATATATGTTTTATGCGGAGGAAGAATAGGAAACAAAATGCGGATTAGCAGGTCTATATTCATAAAACTCATCGTTGTAAGAATTTTATACGGAATATTAATTAATATTGCCGTTGCCCTTTTTTTTAAATTCAGTACGGAATTTAAACCGCGGAGGTTTGTACATACTAAGTTCGACGAATATATAATCCATGATATAGGTAATCCGCCTGATACAGTAAAGGCACGGAGTCTGATGGAAGAATTACATATGAACATAAGCATAAAATCCGATAAACTTGACTGGGCTTCTTCCGATGATGTTCCAAAACTCGATGAGATTTCGAAATCGGAAGATTATAAAGAAATGGCACCGAATGAAGAATCATTACCAATACATTATAAAGACAAAATATATGGTGTATATAAGAAACCTTACGGAGTTTTTATTATAACCGGTATTCCTCCACCGCAGGACACTTTCAATCCGGAGAAAGCAGTATTTGGATTATTATTTATATTAAGTTTAATATTTTTACCTTTGTACTTTTTACTCAGATGGTTGTTTAGTCCTCTGAAAGATTTAACGAAAGCAGTTCAACAAATCGGAGAAGGAAATTATGCAATTGATTTACCAACAAGGAGAAGAGACGAATTCGGAGAACTTGCAAGGTCTTTGAGCAAGATGTCTTTTAATATAGAAAATTCCATTAAATCGAAAGAACAGTTATTAATAGATGTATCTCATGAATTAAGAACTCCATTGACACGCATTAAATTCGGATTAGAACTGAATGCACCTAAAGAGAAAATCAATGAAGACGTTATCGAGATAGAAAAAATGGTAAAAAGTATACTTCTGAATTACAGGGAAAACAGTAATTATTCAGAATTGCAGATTACCGATTCTAACCTTTTTGAATTGCTTGAATCGGTTATTTCAGAATACAGCGAAGATAAAATTACATTTTCGCACATTGAAAATAATAAGGATAATTATAATGNNTCGTAATCAGAAATCTCATCGATAATGCTTTAAAATATTCTGTTCAAAACGAAAAGATTTTTGTAGAAATAAAATCCGATAATAAAATTGTAGAAATATTAATTAAGGATAACGGAATAGGAATTTCGGATAATGATTTGAAGAATATTTTCGAACCTTTTTACAGAGCCGATATTTCAAGGTCACGCAGGACGGGCGGTTTCGGGCTCGGGCTCGCTATAGTCAAGAAAATAATGGATTCACATAAGGCTATAATCGAAATTGAAAGTAAATCAAATGAAGGAACTACGGTACATTTGAAATTTAAAAAAAATTAAAGAATTAATATACAAATTATAAAAGAGCTTTTGTTTAATAACAAAAGCTCTTTTTTATTATTTCACCAAGACCATTGATTTTACTTCAGTAAATTTATCGGTAACGAGTTTATAAAAATAAATACCGCTCGAAAATGCAAGTCCATCAAATTTAACCTCATAAGTTCCGGCATTCTGTCTGTCATTAATAAGTGTTAATAATTCTCTACCGAGTAAATCATAAATTTTAATCAACACATGTTCATTGTCCGGGATAGCATACCTGATAACTGTGACAGGATTAAAAGGATTTGGAAAATTCTGGTACAGTGTAAATTTATCCGGAACGTTTCCGATGGAATTATTAATTCCGGCGGGAGCTCCTAATGAACCATCGTAATTTATATTCTGGGCATAGATACCACCCCCGTCATTTCTTCTGTCTTCCCATGCAAGCATTGACATATTGTTATTATTCATCGTTGCATTTAACCTTATTTTTTCACTTAATATTGTAGATGGTGTTATAATAGAACCACCCCAGCCGAATACTCCATTTCTATTAATCCTGAATGCTTTGATGTAGCAATTTGCAGAACCGAAAAGTATTTCATCATAATATGCAATTATATTCGTATCTTTAACGAATGCCTGCAGGCTCGAAAAACTATTTTGGTCTAATGGCTTGAATGCTACACCGGTATCGTTCCATAGCCTTGTTCCCGTTGAAGAAAATTTTTGTCCGTAAACTCCGATTATACTTTGCAGTGTATTTTTTTGCTGCCAGAAAACGTACGTTTCCTGAGTGGAAGGCATGTAAGCAGCAGCAGGTGCGAACCTTAACATTACAAACGGAGAAACTGCGACATCAGAACCATTTGCAGGAAAAAGAATCTGTCCTGCAGAATTTTTTCTTTGAACATAGCAATTCGAATTACCTGTTCTAAAATCCTGCCAAACGTATATCGCACCGTTATTTCCGTCCGGGTAAATTGTTGGTTGATAGACACCATTTCCGTTTCCTAAATTATAGATAGTATCCTGTGTTGCGCTCCACAAAGGTGCTCCGGCAGGAGAATATTTCTGAGAATATATTTTATAATTTGACGGGCTTATAAATGAACCGGTGTAACCAATCCAATACAAAATATAATTTCCATTGTCTGATTTTACTCCGGTCGGATAATTAAATTTTTCAGATATAGCAGGATTTCCGATTAACATTAAAGGTATATTTCCCCATTGTTTGATTCCGGCTTTATTTATTTTCTGCATGGCTATTTTATTTCCGTACTGCCATGTAATAATATAATTCTCATCGGAAGTTAAAATTATTTTAGTGTTCGCCTGATATACGTTTATTGAATCAGTTAAATTAATTCCGTTCGTTCCCCACAAAAATTGCCCGGTAGGGCTTATTCTGTAAGCAAACGGATTTATTGACGAACTATTTCTCGTGTCAGTGAAAGCAATAACTGCGCAGTTGCTGTCGTCAACCGCTAAATCATAATCTACGAGAGAAGTACTCTGAGGGTTATTACTAATCAATAAACCGGAATTAGGAAAAAGATTTATTCCAAGTGAGTTAAGCCTTTGTAAATAAACGGCATAATTTCCGTTTCTTGAGTCAAACCAGCTGATATAACATCCTCCGTCCTGTGTTGTTGCAATTTTGACCAATGCCTGTTCCCCGGTTGTATCACAAACAGTTGAATTCAAAGAAGGATTTGATGACCATTGAGAATATATTGCAAAAGGGAAAAATGTTAAAATAAATAATGTAAAAAGTGATATAGTTTTCATATTATTAATAATTTAATATTAAATAGTTCACGTTTTTATAACAACAAAATTTATTTTAAAATTACTAATTATTGATATTATTTTGAATCAGGAAATCATATATATTTTTTAAAATTGTATAATANNATCTAAAGATTCATATAATAATATTATACTTGAAAAATTTAAAATGTAACTTTAAATTTGTGTTAAAACTGTAATATAAATATTTATAAATTAAAAAATAATTACTATGAAAATTAATTTGGATGCAGGGGAAAAGGAAATCGGTAACTGGACAGTTCTGTATGTTCCGCCAAAAGGCGGTAAATACAATGGTAAACTTGTGGTTACAAATAAGAGATTATTATATGATGCAAAATTTGATTATTCTCTTACGGGCTTAATGGAGGAAGCTCTTTTCGTAAAATTCGGAAGCGAGGCTTATGTTGTTTTACCTAAAGAAAGAATAAAAAATGTTGAAGTTAAAAAAAGTTTTTTAAACAATAAAGTGATATTAACGCTAGATAACGGGGAATTACACACATTTGATTATGGAATGCTGAAAATCGATAAAGTTGCAGAAGCAATAAAACAGGTTTAAATAAGTAAATTTTATCGCTGACAAATTATTTCTCCTTGCAGAGGCAAAATTATTTTATTATTTTACTTTATATTTATTAACTTAACCTTTTAAAAAATGAAAAAATTATTATTATTTCTATTAGTTTTTTCTGTTACGCTATTGATGTCAGGTTGCAGTAAAAAAGAATCTGCAAGCAACGATTCAAAAGACAAAACAGAAAAAAAGAGTGAAGATAAAAAAGATATAACATTCTCTGAAAATTCAACATATCACGTTAAATATGACGCAAAGGGAGATAAAGTTAACGGTACAATGGAAATGTGGATAAAGGGGAAAAATGTTAAGATGGATATGAACATGGATGAAAAAGGAAAGAAAGTAAATTCCGATATGTATTTTGTGGATAAAATTGCTTACATCGTGACTGATATGGAAGGCAAAAAAATGGGAATGAAAATGGATATTAGCAAAGAAATGGAAAAAGGAGATGACCCGACAAAAGATATAGTTAATATTAAAGAGAAACTAAAAGATTATCAAAAATTAGGGACAGATGAAGTTCTGGGTTATAAATGCGATGTTTATCAAACAAAAGAGGGGACCAAACTTTCAATATATAAAGAATATTTTGCATTGAAAATTGTGGATAAAAATAATAATACTTATGTGGCAACCGCATTTGAACCTGATATAAAAACAGCAGATGACTTTTTCACTCCGCCAAAAGATGTTGAGTTTATGGATATGGGAAATATGAAAAATATGATGAAATAAAAAAATCTCGTAATAAGTTTCAGGCAGGTCAAATTTTATTTGACCTGCTTTTTTATTTTGAATATTAATTTATTTTATGTTTTCATCAAGATTTAATTATGAATTATCGGATAATCCTCTGAATATTCTTTTAATTAAGAAAAAATTAAATAAAGAGAAAATAATAGATCTCACTATTTCAAATCCGACTTTAGCTGGTTTTGATTATGACCATACAGAGATTTTATCAGCGATATCCGGGACAGAATCCCTTCAGTATAATCCAAATCCCAAAGGATTATTGCACGCAAGGACAGCAGTAAAAAATTATTATAAAGATTCAGGGTATGAAATGAATCCGGATTCAATATTTTTAACCTCGGGAACGAGCGAGGCTTATACTTTTTTATTTAAATTATTAACTAATCCGGGAGATGAGATTCTAATTCCAACGCCAAGTTACCCGTTAATAGAATTCATCGCGAATCTCGAGAATATAAATGCCGTAGAATATCCTTTATTCTATGATGGAAACTGGAAATTAAATATTAACAAAATAGAAGAAAGAATTACTAAAAAGACAAAAGCAATAATTATTATAAATCCGAATAACCCGACCGGTTCATACGTTAAAAAACAAGAGATAGAAAAATTAAATGAAATTTGTGCAGAAAAAGAAATTGCAATTATTTCAGATGAAGTATTTTTAGATTATAAAATTGATAAGAATATTGATGTTACTTCGCTTGCGGGAAACACCGGTACACTGACATTTGTATTAAGCGGAATCTCAAAAATCTGTGCTCTACCACAGCTTAAACTCAGCTGGATTCAGATAAACGCAGGTAAAGAATTATTTTCAAAAGTTTCCGAAAGGCTGGAAATAATTACCGACACTTATCTGACTGTAGCAACACCGGTTCAGCTTGCCGCGGAATATTTGATAAATAACAGGCAATTTATACAGGAACAAATTTATAAAAGGATAAGCAATAATTTAGAATTTATAACAAAGAAAGTTTACAATTCGGAAAAAATATTTTTATATAAACCGGAAGGCGGATGGTACGTGATTTTGAAATTCAATTCAAACATGACCGATGAAGAAAGATGTTTGAAATTATTGAAGGAGTTTAATATTTATATTCATCCCGGCTATTTTTATGATTTTGCGGTGGATGGATTTGTCGTCTTAAGTTTGATAACGCCTGAAGAAGATTTTAAAGAAGGGATTGTAATAATTTTAAAAAATTATTGATTTATATTATAAGATTTCGCAAACTCAATTCTTTTGGATAATGACGGATGGGAATGGAAAAGGAATTCAATTATTTTATTAGGAGTTTTGTCAGCAAGATTATGCTCTGCGAGCTTTTCCATAGAAGATATAAATGCTTCTCTGTTTAATGACGTATCCAGTGCAAAAGTATCAGCCTGCCATTCGTATTTTCTCGATAGAAAATTCGAAATTGGTGTTGTGATTAATCCATATAAACTAAGTAATAAAGCCATTAACGGTAAAGCCGCAATTTCATAAATAGAATTGAACTTAAAATATGCCAGGCTGTTACTGTATAAAACAGAAGTAATGTATAAGCCTGCAAATGTCATGATTGTCGAGAAAGTCATCAACTTATATATATGTTTCTTTTTATAGTGTCCAATCTCGTGAGCAAAAACAACTTCAATTTCTTCTTCAGAAAATTTCTCGATTAATGTATCTCCGAGAATTATTCTTTTCGATTTTCCGAGTCCTGTGAATGCAGCGTTAGCTTTTTTTGTATTTTTGCTCATATCAAAAACAAAAATTCCTTTTATTTTTACATTTGCCTTTTCGCATAAATCTGAGATTCTCCGTTTCAAAGATTCATTTTCGATTGGTTTGAATTTATAAAATAGAGGCATGATGAGCACCGGTGCTATACGTCCGATTATAACTGAAAAGAAGAAAATAAAAATGCCGAGCACGAGCCACCAGTTATTGCCGAAATTTCTTAGTATATAATAAAAAGCAAGGAGCAGTGGGATTCCCAATACAAGACCTACGGCAAGACCTTTCATTTTTTCCTTAAAATAAATAAATATAGTTTGATTTGATAAATTATATTTATGTTCCAGAATATAATCCGAATAAAAATTCAAAGGGAAATTAATAATCCCCTCTGCTATTCCGATTATACCTGTAAAAATAAGAAGAGCAAGATATGGATTACTTAAAATAGAATAAGAATAATTCTGTATATGGATTGATAATCCCGAAAAAATTAGAATTAACAGAATTATATAAAATAAAACAGTTTCACAAATTTCTAAAATCTGATGAATACGTGAATATTTTTTTGCAATTTTCTGTTTATCGTCTGTGTTATTTTCGTCCATCGAATTATTATTCAGGTTCTTTGTTCGTTAACAATTCATAATAATCTTTTAGTTTCAAAGCTCTTTCTTTTACGATATTCATTTTTGCATAAACATACATGGGAATATACATCGTTCCTTCCATTTTTGCATATATATTATTGATGTTCCTGAATTCCGAATCTCTGTATTTAATCCACATTGTTTCTGCATACTTAAGTTCATTTTTAGAATTCTCATCGAGTATGCCGATTAACAGTTTATAATATTTATTAAGTTCGACATCCCACATTTCCATTGCCTCTTCGGTGCATTTAACCATTCCGGCCGTTGAATAGTCTTTTTCCATGCAGGAGTCCATATATTTATCAATCGGGTGTGAGCTTTCCTGTGCTTTTGAAACTGAAATACCAATAAGGAAATAAAAAATTATGAAAAAATATATTTTCTTCATAAATAAAAAAATTAAATTTATAATAATTATTTTAGTTTGAAACTATTTCAGCATTTCTTCGCCTGAGAAATTTCTATATAAGGTTAACTGTTCGGTTATAAAATTATATTTATCCGTATTATCCGCAATAATTTCTGCAACTATATAACCAAGTCCCGGACCAATCATAAATCCCTGACCGCACATACCAACAGTTAAAAATAAATTTTCAATTTCTTTTGCCCAGCCTACAATTGGAAAAGCATCAGGAGTGTTTGGATATAATCCCCGCCATGTTCTCCTGACCCTGAGATTTCTTAATCTCGGGTAAAGTTCGAGCATTCTGTGAATTACAAGAGGTAAAAAAGTAGAAGTATTATCGTTATCTTTCCCGATAATCGGAGGCTTTGGTGTTATGCAAAAAACAACCTGTCCCTCTTTGTTCTGATAAAAATAATAATTGGCAGATTGTTCGTCAGACCTGATATCAACAACCATTGGTTTGAAAAAATGTTCTACGGGTTCTGTTATTCCTGCTTCGTGGCAATCTGATTGAACAGGAATATTAATATTCATTAATTCCCCGATTTCTTTTGCATCTGCACCTGCCGCATTAATTACATATTCAGAAGAATAAATTTCTTTAGGAGTTTCAACGGAAATTATTTTATTATGCTTCAGATTAATTTTGATTACTTCTTCGTTGAAAAAAAATTGTGCTCCGGATTTTCTTGCTAAACTCAGATAAGCTCCCGTTACCTTGAGAGGTGAGGCAGAGCCATCTTCAGGCGAAAAAGTTCCTCCGAGTAAATTTGTATTATTGATTCCGGGAACAAGTTCGTTTACTTTTTTTGCATCAACCCAGTCTATATTTAAATCAAATTTCTTTTGTGTCTTTAATAATGTTTTTAAATTATTTTCCGTATTCATATCATATACGGGATATAAATATCCACCCTGCATCCAGTCGACGTCTTTTCCATATTCATCGTTCATATTTTTCAACTGTTCGATTGAATTCTGGCAAATTTTTATTTTTGCCGGGTCGGAAAATGTAGCCCTGATGCCGCCAATAGCCGCTCTGTTCTGTCCTCTGCCTTCAGATGCGCGTTTTTCAATGACTCCTACTTTTAATCCTTTTTTCGCAAGATAAAAGCTAAGCGGAACGCCAACGCTTCCTGCTCCGATTATCAATACATCAAAATTTTTCATTAATAACTATTAAACTTTATTATTATTCTATTACATTTTAAATTTGGTTCAGAACATTCCCAATCGGGGATTGGGAATGAGGGTAAAAAAATTTTATTCAGAACAAATTACCCCTGAATTTTTAGAGCATCGCATGAGATCCCCGACAGGAGCATTCGGGGATGACANNGGCGAAAACTCTTGGAAGCAATACCGAGCACGTTCTTGAGCCGCAAGCTCCCATTCCGACTCTGATTTGTTTCAACTGATTCGCATCGTGAATATCATTTTCTTTTATAAAATCAACAACCTGTTTTAACGTCACACGTTCGCACCTGCATACAATTCCG
>PNBM01000074.1 GCA_003135995.1 Ignavibacteriota bacterium
AAATTATATACTTATTTAATATTTTAATTATTTTAGTATTACCAAATTTTTAATATTTATTAATGGCAATTCCTCAATTAAATGAAAATGGATTGTTACCTTATGGTATTCATGAATGTACTTTAGAAGAAGTAAGAATTAAATTTGGGCGTTTCCAATCCTCTGACAAAAGACAACTTTTATTTGACAATCTTGTTAAATATATTAAAGAATNNATTTGATAACCACGATTCATCTTTGATACCTATTAATTTATTCCATCGTGTAAAGTTAAAACCAAACTATACAAAAGGAATACTTAAGATTTTGTTATGATAGAAAATATTGAACAATTAAAATTATCGCAAGAGGCTTTAAAAGATGTAGAAAAATCACTTTTTTCATTAAAGGAGAAAGTGTTTGATGATAATCCAGCATTATTTAAAGCAATGTCTGAAGATTATATAAAATCTATTGAGGAACTTTCCAATGAAATAAATGAATTTATAGGAGCAAATTACTTTTATAAAAATAAAGCACAACTTTGGATAAGATTAGCGGGAAGCCAAATAAATTTATGGAGCACACCATCTTCTGTATGGTCTTCAATTTTAAATAAGATTCGTAATAGTATTTACTCAATATCAAAATTATTCATACCACCTGAATTAATTTCAAATGAAATTATTGATGAATACTTCAAAACATTTTCTGACTTTCCTGTCGTTGAATTAGAAAAAGGGAGTTTAAAAATCGGATTATCATATCCTTCAAAATTACAATATGAATTATTTGAAAATGATAATTTTGATAATATTGAAAAAATTATAGATCAATCCTTAAAAAAATTCCTGGAAGCTTCCAATTGGTTTGAAAAAGGAATAGATATAAGCGAATTAAATGAAATTTTTCCAAATGAAATAATAAGAGATTTTGTAATTTCAAAAGTTTTAGGATTCATTCCTTCTTCGAAAAGTAAATATCAATTAGTAGAGTTCAGCGGTTCAATATCACCTATTGAAAAGCCGATTAAGCTTGTACAACAATATCGAAAAAGAATCAAAGAAATAATAAATTTAAAAGAGAATGAATCAGAATTAACTGTTGAGGGTGTTATAAGAGAAATCGATTTAGATGTAGGTAAATGTATTTTGAGACAACGACCAGATGGTTTAGAGGATTTAAAATGTAAATTCTATAGTGATATTATGGAACAAATGAAAGAAGCATTAGATTATAAGGTAAGAATTGTTGGTTATTTAAAGAATAATAAAGCACCACTTTATATAAAAATAATTGAAATTCTAGAAGCAATGTAATTGATGTCAACTTACTCAAACATTGATAAAATATTTATTATTCGGAATTAATATTCATGTAAAGAAAAATATGTCTATTAGTGATAAATGGATTAACACGATTTTCAGCGTTGCAACCGGAAGCAAGCTAAGAAGAAATTTAATGACTCCTGTCGGTTTTATTTTCTTTCTATGTTTTACAATCGGATTAATATTATTATCATATTATCTCGATAAAATTTTAAAATTCAAAGAATTTATTTCAACTCCTTTGGATTTAATACTGGGACTTATCTTATTACTACCAGGAGTTTTGCTTGCCGGTTCCTGTATTTTTTATTTTCTCAAAACAAAAGGAACACCTGTTCCTCTGAATCCTCCGCCTAAATTAATAACGGATGGACCTTATGCATATTCAAGAAATCCGATGATAACCGGACTCATTCTGATATTTTTCGGAATAGGAGTACTTCATAATTCCATCTCGTTAACATTTATAATCTCTCCTATCTTTGCAATCTTAAATTACTTCGAATTAAAAAATATTGAAGAGCCGGAGATTGAAAAAAGGTTTGGTAACGAATATCTTGAATACAAAAAAAATGTTCCTATGTTTATTCCGAAAATGAAGAGACAATAAAGAATTAATATATTTTTCTTTAATTATAAATATAAATGGCAAACAATTCAAATTGTTTGCCATTTTTCTAATAAGATTATTAAATGATTTTTCGTTTATTTAATATAAATCATTCTTTTTGTTTCTAAGAAATTACCCGCTTTTATAACATAAAAGAAAACTCCGCTTGCAATCCGGTAATCTGAAAATTGATTAATGGAAAATGGTACTTCATACGTTCCGGGTGTAAGTTTTTCATTAATTAGTGTTGCTATCTCTATGCCGAGAATATCATACACTTTTAATGTTACAAATCTTGAATCTTTAATCTGAAATTTTATAATCGTAGAAGGATTAAACGGATTAGGATAATTTTGATATAGTTTAAATTCAGAAGGAACTGACTGTGATATAGTATTTATACCTGATATAATACCATATCTCGAAATTTTTCCTCCGTCTCTTACAGCCCAAATATATTTTCCGCTTCTGGCTTTGGACATACTTTCGAAATTTTTATCAGCTACCGTATATTGAGTTACCCAGTTTGCTCCATTGTTTGAGGAATAAAATATAGATAATTCATTTCTGGCTAACCACCACTCATTTCCTATTCCTGTTAATGAGCATAAATATGCTGTTCCGGGTACTCCATTAGCCAGTGACCAGTTAATTCCGAAATTTGTTGTTATATAAAGTCCATAAAATCCCATCATAAACAAACCTGAAGCAGTATTATTTGACCAAAAACAGTTGACATTATCCGGTGGATATTGCAAAATCCAGTTTGAACCATAGTTTGTTGAATAAAAATCCTTGAAGCTTCCCTGAATTCCCATCCAGAATTTGCTTCCGTCAACGAACAGATTATTAATGACGCCATATTCACCTGTGGATGAAGGTAAATATAATCCCGTAGAATCCCAGTTATTTCCACCGTCAGTTGTTTTCCATAAAGAGAATCTTCCGCCGACAGGGTCGCCATTCATAAAGCCATTTGTAGCTGAATACATATAGATATTGTCTATAAATCCACCTGACTGACTAAACACAGTTGTCCAGTTAGCGCCTCCGTTTGTTGTTTTATACACGTAAGTATTTGCTGCCGTTGAACCGGCACAAATCGCATTATTTGCATCTATAGCAAAAATATTATAAATCGGAATTATTGCTCTTGTAAGTCCCTGAATACCTGAAATAACAGACCAGTTTACTCCTCCGTTTGTAGTTCTTAAAACTTTTAAGCTGTCTCCGCCAATCCATGCCACATTACTATCGGCAGCGGACACGGTCCATAAATCAACTGTGGTACCGGAATTTTGTTCCGACCATCCGTATGTTAACTGGGAAAAGCTTTGTGATGTAATACATAAAACGAAAATAATTAGAAGGAAGGGATAACAATACTTTTTCATTTACACTCCTTTTAAAAAATTAATAAATATTTAGGATATTTTTTCCTGTAAAAGAGCTGAAAAACTAGTGGGGACTATTTATTTTTTTATAAATTATAGAAACAAAACAATACAGTCAAGTAAATAAATAATAATATTATTACCCTCATAAGGGGTTACAATAAATTATTATAATATCTTAAGAATTACATTTTTAAAAATTGCTATGAATATACCTTGCGCCCTTTACATATTCTTATCAGTTTATTAAAATCGTCATATTGAAAATATTATCACATTGAATTAAATTTTTTATTTGAGTATTTTTAAAATTCAATAAAACAGATTACGGCCCGAGTGGCGGAATTGGTAGACGCGCAGGACTTAAAATCCTGTTGCCTGTAAAGGCAGTATCGGTTCGATTCCGATCTCGGGCACAACAAACCCAGCTTGCAAAGGTTGGGTTTTTTTATTTAAGGAAGGAATGACGCGTCCCGACAAGTCGGGATTGCCTGTAAAGGCAGTATCGGTTCGATTCCGATCTCGGGCATAACAAACCCAGCTTGCAAAGGTTGGGTTTTTTATTTTAAACAGGAAGTACCCCGACGAGTTTGGGTCTCGGGCACAATAAAACCCTTCGTGATTTATTTCACGGATGGTTTTTTATTTAATTATGGTTTTAAAATTTCCCTGAGCCTTCCGGATCAAACTGAAAATGAACCGCTCCGGAAGTTTAGTCTAAAATCTGCTCCTACAAACAAATCCCTCAAATCAAAAAAGACGGAATCACCATCTTCAATAGAGCACCCCCGATATTTTCTACATTTTATTATTATAAACAACTGATTATCTTATTGAAATTAATAATCCCATTTTCAGAGATGGAATATGCGGATTCCGACACGGACCTGCTTTTCATTTTCTCCTCTTGGGCGGCTGTCAGGGATTTGCTTTGTTTGTGTTTCAGTTGTGGGCGGCGGCGAAAAGGAAAAATCCTTTTCTCGCTAAGATGTTAAAAAAAAATGGTTTAACGCAGCCAAAGCGGTTGATACTTTTCAGTATGTGACCGCGTGCCGGTTGCTTTCAGATAAAAAAGATGTACAAAACATTTTTTAAATATTTTCTTTTGTTCGTGATGCTTATGTTATCGCTGGCGTCTATTTCTTTTTTCAGACTAATTGCGAAATTAAGCACACCGTTCATTTACAACAATTTTTAGTGAGCAAAAAGTATTTAATAATATTGCCCGCGTTTGTGCTTGCGTTCATCGCGGTTGAAGTCCTCATCGGTAACATTCTCGGTTTTCCAAAATACGGAGTTTTGTATAAAATGAAAGGAATGAGAAGCACTTCCGGTCACCAGAATGTTTACAAGCCGTATTCGAAATACTGGAACGCGAAGGGTAAGTTTGAGATATACAAAAGAAACAACCTCGGTCTGCCCGGAGCGGATGTGGACGTTGCCGCAGACTCAAAATATATCTGCGTGCTCGGTTCGTCGTTCATTGAGAATATGTACATAAAGCCGGAACTTATGTCAACAACAGTCTTACAGAACCGGTTAAAAGCCGTTGATAAACATTACAACGTCCTTAACCTCGGCTATAACGGATACGACCCTTACGATTGCCTCAGAAGAATGGTTTATTATGAACAAACATACAAACCCGGCTATGTAATGCTTGTCATAAATTCTTACAATTCTGATTCGTATAAACTGATTGAAAAACCTTTTGACATAAATCCTGCTTCGATGTACGCAGACAATTCGTTCAAATCGAACGCAAACATTTTCCTAAGGAACAATTCTGCTTTCATAAGACTTGTTGCGGTACTGTTTCAGAACGGGGAGGAACAGACGGTTCTTCCGCCGACGGACACTCCTCCCGACGAAGAGCCGTACCTGACGGACCTTGAGATCTGCCTGAATGGCTTTACGAAGAGGTACGGAGATAACTTCGTATGCCTTGCAATATTGGGCGATAGCATTGCAAACCGAAAATTGGATCATTTTTGTTTCGAAAATAATATTAATTTTGAATATTCAAACTTAATGACGCCGGAAAACCAGATTGATGGCGACTGGCATTTGAACGCGAAAGGCAATGCGGCTCTCGGTGATTTTCTCTATGAATCTTATCGCAAACATTTTATTTCAAACAAATGAATATTTTCATCACCGGAATATCGAGGGGTCTGGGAAAAGAACTGGCTGTTCATTACTCTGAACTCGGACATAAGGTATTCGGATTTTCGAGAAGCCTTCCGGAACATCCCGGGGGAATAGCAAAAAAGTTATACGATTCGGGAAATTTCGGATACTACTCGGGCTCCGTAAACAGCGACTCGGATATAGACGCAGCCGTTGGGGAGGCGATAAAATTTATGGGAAGCATCGATGCTCTGATAAACAACGCTGCTTATAAGAATTTTAAAATGCCTGATGAAATAACAGTGGAGGAATACAAAGAGTCGGTTCAGACAAACTTAACGGCGCCGATATTAATCTGCCGGAAAATCATCCCGCATTTTATAAAGAACGGAAAAGGAAAGATAATAAATATATCATCTAATGCAGGATTGGTAAGTTACGAAGGCGGCACTGCTTACTGCCCGCCGAAAGCCGGGCTTATAAACTATTCTCAATGCCTCGCGAAATTTTTAAAGAATAAAAATATATCTGTGAACGTAATAAGTCCGCCAACTTTTTCGACGGATGATTACAGAAGAACAAGACCGGACATTAATCATGGCAAACTTCTTCAGTCGGATAAAGTTATTAAACTCATAGATTATTTGATTTTCAGCAGGAAATTCATCACGGGAAAGAATTTTCCTGTGTTCAGGCTGAAAACCTGGCTCAAATATTATTATTACAGACAGTTTGAATTACTTGAATATTTATTTCAATTCAGATTAAAATGAAAAATCCCGTCATATCGCTCGGTCTTTCTACTCCGGGAATCTTTATTATGAGGCATTTCTCGAAGTATGGAATTGCCGCGTACGGACTCGATTCGGACCCGCACGAAATAGGTTTTCATTCCCGATTCGGAATTAAAAAAGTCTGCCCGGATCCGGAAATAAACAGCAGGGATTTTTTAGATTATCTCATTAAGATGAGAAAGGATTTCGAGCTCAAACCCGTGCTTATTCCTTCGAGCGATAAATTTGTTCTGCCGCTTAACGATTTCGCTAGCGAACTTTCCGAACATTATTATTTCACTATGCCAGAAGACGGTCTCTTGAGAAAGCTTACGAGCAAAAGGTATTCATACGAGCTGGCGGTGAAATACGGTTTTCCGGCACCGAAGACCTGTTTTGCCAGTAACAAGGATAGTCTACAGAAATTTGTAAATGAAACGGAATTTCCCTGCATACTCAAACCGGAATTTCCTGAATCATGGAGAGCGGGTTTTCTCGAAGAGTTTTGCAAAGGAGAAAAAGTGATTGTTGTAAACACTGCGGAAGAAATTTTCGAAAAGTACGAAACTATAAGCAGGTACGATGACCGCGTAATAGTTCAGGAAATCATTCCCGGCAACGACAGCATGTTGCATTACTTCGTTTCATACATGGATAGAAACGGAAACTGCCTCGGCTCTTTTACCGGCATCAAAGAACGTATAGCACCCATACACTTCGGCAGCGCTTCGTATGTAAATCTTGTTTACGACGAAAAACTAAAAAATATGTCCCTCAGATGGCTTAAGGATATGAGGTTCTGGGGATTGTCAGGCGTCGAGGTCAAGAAAGATAAAAGAGACAATGAGTATAAACTAATAGAAGTCAATCCGCGTTTCGGACTGTGGGACGAAACGGGTTCGAAATTCGGAATAGATGTCGCAATGATGTGCTACAAGGAACTGCTTGGGGAACATCCTGTACCGGTCGAAAATAAAGACATAAATATGCGCTGGATATCACTGCACAGGGACATCCGAAGCTCGGTCGAGTATGTTCAGAAGGGTATCATACCACTGCCGGAGATAATAAAATCTTATTTCCGGTGGCCGATTTATATCGGCGATATGCGATGGAATGACCCGAAACTCGTTATGCATCTATTGAAAAATCTTTTGAGGGGAATCAAAAGAAGATTGTTTAATAAATCTGCCAACTGATAATGTTTGATTATTTTCAAATAATAGATTTTAACAAAAATATTTTGGCGGAAAGTAATTATTCTTTCCTCGCTAATCCGTATTATAAAAACATAACTGCAGTCGAATACACGAAAGAATATGAAAACTCTTACGCTGTTTTTCTTGAAAGAGAAAAAACAGAATCAAATTACTCCGAAATGAATGGAGTCTGTCTTTTCCTTTACGGCACAGCATACACGAACAACTATTACAGGGAAAAAACCGGAAAGAAGCCGGAATTAATCCATGCCGCAGACCTTATCAAAATGCATGCGGAGATGGGTGAAAAATTCACGGATTTCGTCAAAGGTTCTTTTGTTATCACGTTATTCGACAGGAACAAAAATACGTTTACGGTTGTAACCGATCGTCTAAACGTTCTTCCGCTTTATTATTATTGCGCGAACGGCTTGCTGATAATTTCTTCGTCGGTCAGGATGATACTCGAAACGGGGTTTGTGCCGAAAACACCCGATTACGCAGCTCTCACTGAACAGCTAATTTTTGATTTCACACTCGGTGTTAAAACATACTTCAAAGAAATCCGCAGAACTGATAACGGGACATTATATAACTTTTCCGTTTCGGGAAAGTCCGAAAACCGTTACTGGAGCATAGAAAATCTTTTTAACAAGAAACTATTTTCGAAAAAAAAATCGCTTGAACTTCTGTGCGAACAACTGCGAGAGAATACGAATCTTTACTGCTCGGATGTAGATAAAGTTCTCGTCGCTCTCACGGGCGGTTTCGACGGCAGGGCAAACGTCGCTCTGCTCGAAAGGACGAAAGACGATTTTCTCTGCTACTCATATGGGATGCCAGGAAGCAGGCAGGTAAGCATACCGCAGGAAATCTGCGATAAACTTAATTTCAACTACGAGCCTGTTCTGCTCGATGGAAAGTATGAAAAGGAGCACGATGCATGTGCGCTTGAAGCAGTCGAGTTTTCCAATGGTTCCGCTCCCATCATGCGCTCGAATTTTACTTATGCATTCAGGAAATTGAAATATTTTTCTTCTGTAAATCTAATGGGACTGTTCGGCAGCGAAGTCATGAGGCCTCTGCATAACGTCGGCATAATGGTAAACGACTATTCAGAAAAACTTTTTCTGAGCGACAATCCTGAAAAAACCCTTGATGAAATTTTTGAAGACATAAAACAGAAAAACTATTTATATCCGAAAATTATTGAAGACAGCGCTGAAGAAGTAAAAAGGGAAATCGTTTCTCAATATTTTGAGAAGTACAAAAAATACGGAACGGTAATAAGATTTTTCTTCTTCATTCTTCAGGAAGGCGTCAGAAAATACTTCACGCAGGAAATTCAGATTGACCGTGTTTTTGTAACAGCAAGGTTTCCTTTTTTCGACGATGATTTCGTCGAGCTGATTTACAAAACACCTTTCGCGGGAATGTACAACGGCTTTCTCGGCAAGAGCAAGTTCAAAAGAAGAAAAGGACAACTGCTCTATGCGAACATTTACAGGAAGTTCAAACCCGAACTCGGGAAAATCAAGCTTGACAGGGGTTACAGACCGGATGACTTGCTGAAGCCCTTCCCGTTTAATTTCCTATCGCTTTACAGGGGTGTGAAGGAAGTCGCAGCATACAAGCGTGCAACGGGAAACGACACGTTCAACTCCGAGAAGTGGACTGAAAATTTCATAGCTGACCTTCTGAAAAACTCTCCGGACAAGGCGGGTGTTTTCGGAAGCGGTATTAAAGACAATTTCGCGGACAAAAGCTACCTGAATGATTTACTGAAGTATACACATTTCATTTCGCTTTATAAATTCATCAATTCTTTTAATTCCGCTGAATCAAAATGAAAAAGACAAATGCTGTAAGAATAATTGAAAGCAGAAATATCAAATTCGAAACGAAGGAATACGAATTCAGCGAGGATGAAATTGACGCTGTCAGCGTCGCGAACAAAATCGGCGTTGCGCCGGAAACCGTATTCAAAACTCTCGTAGCGAAAGGGGATAAATCTGGTTACGTTGTTTTCGTCATCCCGGGAAACGCCGAATTAAATTTAAAGAAAGCCGCTTCAGTAAGCGGTAACAAAAGCGTTGAGATGATAAAAGCAAAAGACCTGCTGTCCGTAACAGGTTATGTACGCGGCGGGTGCTCACCTATCGGAATGACAAAGAAATTTCCAACATACATAGAAGAAACCTCACAACTCTTTGACAACATATACTTCAGTGCGGGTGTAAGAGGAATGCAGATTTTGCTTCCGCCGTCAGACCTGGCGGTCGCTTCCGAAGCGGTGTTTGCCGATCTGGTATAATAATATGTAATTGAAATACTTTGAATTAATAAGCATTTTTCCAATTGTAAGTTCGAGTAGCGGAATAGGTAGACGCGTCCCGACAAGTCGGGATTGCCTGTAAAGGCAGTATCGGTTCGATGGAGTTTATCCCGACTAGTCGGGAATCCCGGGCACAAAGAAACCCAACTTCAAACGGTTGGTTTTTTTATTTTAGATAAGAAATACCCCGACGAGTCAGAGTTCCGGGCACATAAAAGCCCTTTGCGATTAATTTCGCGAAGGGTTTTTTTATTGTCAGACTTTCTGTTTAATAATAAGCAGAACTCAATAAATTAATTTTATTGAACACTTTTTAGCGTTTTTTATGTTACATTAAAAACTGACTTTTTTAAATTTTAATTTATAATTCTAAAATTATGAAAATACTTCTTCAATTTCCATTTATGGTTTCTATTATCATTATATCTGTAATAAGCATCGCATTTTTCCATACAATACAAAAAATAGTAAGAAAAAAAATTCCTCATGAACTGCTTATAGAAAATCATGCAGTCGGTGGATTCCTTTATAATGCAGTCTGCGTCATTTATGCTGTCTTGATTGCTTTTGTGGTTTTTGTAATATGGGGTAATATGGAGGAAACAAATTCGAAAATAGAGAAGGAAGCTAACAATTTACTGAGCCTTTATTATGATGCCAGCGTTTATCCAGATTCTTTAAAATTGGAAATTCAGTCAACAATCCGTGATTACGTGAAGAGAGTTACGAACGAAGAATGGAAATCTTTGTCTGACGGAAATCAGGATGCTGATGCAATGAAATCATTTATAAAGCTGAACAGAATATATTTAAGTGTTAATCCCAATTTAGTACCAAATATCGAAGTCCTTTCACAAGCAATGAAAAATATTCATGAACTCAGGGAATTCCGGCGGCACCGGATTCTGAGCAGTAAAAATAGTATGCCTGATATATTATGGATTGTATTAATTTTATCTTCGCTGATATTGGTTGCTTTTACATTTTTCTTCAGTACAAAAAATATCTGGCACCAATATGTTATGACGGCATTTTTAGTATTTGTATGTGTACTTGTCTTATATTTGATTTTCGTTTTGGACCATCCTTTTGTAGGTCAGAACGCGATTACGCCTGATGCATTCCAGCCTTTAATGGATATTATCACACGGTCTGGGAAATGATTTATTAAATCTATTATTCTTTATCGCAATAGATCTCATCGATTCTTCTCCATTGAGGAATTACGTAATCTCTGCGTATATCATTTATTTTTAATGCAAAATAATGTTATTTTTGTAATTCGACTGTTATCCAATGTTCGAAAATTATTTGCCGGAGGAGCCAAATAATAATTGTATCAATTTTAATAACCGGTTATAAACTGAATAATGAAACTATCTTTAATAAATCCAAGCAGGGGGAAAAAAGCAAAAGGTGATTTTTGGGATTTTAAGTTCGAAAAAAAAATTCTCGGACAGACAAGCCTGATTCCGCTTTTTCTTCCTACAATTGCCGGAGCTACCCCAAGAGATGTTGAAACTAAGATTATCGATGAAAAAGTTGAAGAAATAAATTTCGACGAAAAGGTAGATATCGTCGGAATCGGAGGAATGACTTCAAACATTTCACGTGCTTATGAAATTGCGGATGAATACAGAAGCAGAGGTGTTAAAGTTGTATTAGGCGGCATACACGCTTCAATGATGCCCGAGGAAGCATTGACACATGCAGATACTGTTGTAGTCGGTGAAGCCGATTGCTTGTGGCCGGAAGTTATCAGTGATTTTAAAGAAAATAGATTAAAAGATATTTACAAATTCACTTCCTATCCGAATCCAGAAGATATTCCAATTCCCCGTCACGACCTTGTTAAATCCGACAGATATGTTATTAACCAGGTGCAGACAACGAGAGGTTGTCCTTTCGATTGTGAATTTTGTTCTGTAAAAGTTTTTTCGGGTCCGCAGTTCCGGTTAAAAAAAATCGACAGGATAATTGAAGAAATTGAATCTTTGCAGGATTCTTACAATATAAATGTTTTCGGATATAAACTAAAATCACCGAAAACACTTTTGTTCGCTGATGATAATTTGTACGGAAATAAGAGTCATTCAAAAAAACTTCTCGAAGCAATTATTCCGATGAAATTAACAGACTGGTATTGTCAGGCATCTATCAATCTCGGCAAAGATAAAGAAATTCTTTCAATGATGAAACAGGCGGGATGCCATAGTATGATAATCGGAATCGAAAGTGTTATTTCGGAAACTTTAGCCGGGTACGATAAAAAAATTAACAGGGTTGATGAATACGCCGAATGCCTTGCCAATATTCAATCAGCTGGAATTAAAGTTTTGGGTTCATTCGTTCTTGGCGGCGATGAGGAAGACGATACAGTGTTCGAAAAAACCATTAAGTTCATCAGGGATAATAATATTGTTTATAGTATGGTAAACATACTCACTCCCCTTCCCGGAACGCGCCTGTTCAAAAGGCTCGATGAAGAAGGAAGAATAATAAATAAAAATTGGGAAGATTATAATTTCGAAACCGTCTGCTTTCAGCCGAAAAAAATGTCTGCGAAAGCTCTCGAAGACGGCAGGCGATGGATAAATAAAGAGATTTACTCACTTAATGATATTCAGAAGCGATATGATAATTTTATGGATATGAAAACCATAAAAGAAGTCACGGGTTTCGAAGAGTCATTCACAACCATGTCTGTTAAGGAAAAAGCATATTCGGCACTATTGTTGATGAAGATATTTTATTATTTAAATAACGAACAAAGAAATTTTCTTCTTAATATGCTCAAAGATAATTTCGACGGAAAAGAAACCAATCTTGGAAACACAATCTGGTCGATTGGTTTCAATGAATACGCTTCGAAGCTGTGATTCTTTTGTTTTGTAAAGTGTTCGTTCTTTTCACATTCATTAAATTTATTTGGAAAAGTGTTCATATAAAATGTGAAATGCGAAAGGTGAGACGTGAGACCTGAGACGTGAAACGTGAAACTGTAAATGTCGTTCACGAGCAAATCTATCGGGAATCCAGCTTTTTTCTCGTTTGCGAATTTCGTTTGGGTACGAGAGGATAAATTAATTTAGATTCTACAATTAGAAAACCCCTGACGGGGTTTTTTTGTTCGTTAATATTTTCCTAAAAACGGAAAATCCCTACGGGATTTAGCATTCTTTATAATTCAATTTTCTACCAGGTGTCATCCTAACGGGGCTGAATATTTTCCTTATAATTTTATTTTTACCTAAAATACACTTAAATATGATTTCGTAATTTACTATTTTTCATTAAATATCATTTATAAAACTATATCTATTTTAAATTAATGCAGAAGTTTATTATACTCTTTTTATTAATAATCATTAATTCATCTTTCGCGCAGACGAAATTTTTCACGCCTGAAGAAATTATAAAAGCATATCATAACGGAACGCGTTCGGAAGACGGAAACCCCGGAAAAAATTACTGGCAGAATAAATCGGAATATGCAATCAGCGTTTTTGTTAATACAAAAGAAAAAAAAATAGAAGGCAAGGAAAGCATTTCCTATCACAATAACAGCCCTGATAACCTTAATCAATTGGTTTTCAGAATGTACCAGGATTTTGCTATTGCAACGAAATCAAGGGATTGGGAAGTTTCGCCGAATGACTTTACAAACGGAGTCAGCGTGAAAGTGTTAACAATAAACGGAGTTGAAATTAATTTAACAGATGATAAAATTGTTCAGCGACCCGGCACTAATATGATTGTTAAACTCAGTAATCCTTTGCTTTCAAAAAGTATTAATGATATTTATGTCGAGTGGTCTTTCCAGATTCCGAATCAGAATTTTCCGAGAATGGGCGAATATGATTCGACAACTTATATGATTGCTTACTGGTATCCGCAAATTGCCGTCTATGATGACATCGACGGATGGGATATGATTAGCTATACCGGCTCGGTGGAATTTTATAATGATATTTCAGATTTCGACGTGAAAATAAGTTCGGACAGGGAAAATTTAATTGTATGGGCAACGGGAGTTTTGCAAAATCCCGAAGAAGTGTTCAGTGAAAATATTTTAAAAAAATATCAGCAGGATTCGGGGAATGTGATTTCCCTTTCTGATATTCAGAGCGGTGTAAAATTTCTTAAAAACGGAGTGAATACAATTTATCACTATAAAGCTGATAACGTTCCTGATTTTGTTTTCTCCGCAAGCGACCATTATATATGGGACAGGGAAACAGCAGAAACTGCACCGGGCAGGTTTACAAAAATTAATGCCGCATACAATCCCGATTCCTATTGGTTCAAATATGTTTCTAAAATAGATAAAGCGGTAATTTTATTTTTATCAAATGATTTTCCGGGTGTGCCCTTCCCTTATCCTTCGATGACCATTTTTAACGGAGAAGGCGGAATGGAATATCCGATGATGGTTAACGACGGAACAACAGACAACTGGCAATCTACGGTTTACCTTACCGCACATGAAACAACGCATTCTTATTTTCCATTTTATATGGGTTGTAACGAACGCAAATACGGTTGGATGGATGAGGGCTGGGCTGTATATCTTCCTATGGAATTTCAAAACAGGATGGGAAGTAAAAATCCGGAAAGTAATATAGATACGGTTGTAGATGTTAAAGTAAGGTCTGTGAATTATTATGAACGTGTAGCGGGTACATTTTATGACGTTCCGGCTCTCGCTCCTTCAAATGTTTTGAAATCACCTTCGTATAGAAATAATGCGTATTCAAAAGCGGCGGCGATTTATGATATTCTGAGGGATATGCTGGGCGATGAAGGATTTAAAAAATGTTTGAAAGAATATATTTACAGGTGGAACCATAAGCATCCTAACCCTTATGATTTTTTCAATACGTTCAGCAATGTTTCCGGCAAAAATTTAAACTGGTTCTGGCAAAAATGGTTTATGGAATATGCGAAGCCTGACCTTGTTATAAAAAGCTCAACCACCAATAATAATATTCTGAAAATTGTGATTTCAAACGAAGGCGGACTTCCTCTGCCTGTGGAACTTACAATTAAATTAGCAAATAATAAAATTATTAAAATTCACAAAACAGCCGAAGTCTGGAAAGACGGTAACTACACCGTAACGATAACTCAGCAGGTTGATTCGAAAGTCAGCAATATCATTCTCGGCAACGAACATATTCCCGATATTAATAAGAAAAATAATACTACGGAATAGTTTTTCCGGCATGATAATGATTTCATATATTGAATAAGAGTTCTTTGCTAATCCTTTATAAATGCTTTTAAAATCAATGTTTTTTAACTTATCTTTAATGAAGAGCGACTTTTTTACCATTTATTTTTAATGAAATCAAAAGACAAAAATATAAAGAAAGCCACATCTGAATCCGGCAAATCCGGGAAGGCATTTACCGGCTTGAAAAATCTACATTCCGCCAAAGAAAAACTTAACAAAACAATATTTGATATCTCGCCAAGCGGCATGCTGCTCGAAGATACGAAAGGAAATATTTTAGATGTTAATTCAGCTCTTCAAAATATTTTTGGTTATTCGCGCGAAGAATTTTTGAAGATGAATGTCAGGCAATTAGTTCCCGAAAAAAATGTAAGAATGGTGGACTCTGACATTTCGGAATTATTAAAAGGTAAAAAGTTAGACCACGAAGTAATTAATGTTAAGAAAGACGGCTCTATCGTTCATCTTGCACTCAGAGAAACAAAATTTATGTTGCCCGATGAAACAGAAGGGATTCTTGTTATTGCGAACGACGTGACCAAAAGGAAAGAAGCAGAATTTCTTTTGCAGGAAAACGAACTCAGATTAAGAACTTTAATAAATGCAACACCCGATATAATAACTTTTAAAGATGGAGATGGAAGATATCTCGAAACGAATGAAGCAAATTTAAAATTATTTGACCTTGAAGGATTTGACTACAGGGGAAAAACAGATTCGGAGCTTGCTGAATATAGTCCGTTTTACAAAGAAGCTCTTTTATATTGTGAGAAGACCGATAAATTAGTTTGGGAAAAGAATACGGTTTCAAGAGTTGAAGAAATTATTCCGAATCCTGATGGGAGCGTTAAGATTTTTGATGTTATAAAAATACCTCTTTTCTACCCGGATGGTGACAAAAAAGGATTAATAATTGTCGGGCGGGATGTTTCGGATGCAAAATATTCAAAGGAGGCGCTGGAAGAATCCGAAAAGAAATACAGAAATTTGGTAGAAGACATTTCCGAAGTTATTTTTAGTTTAGATGCACAGGGGTATTTCACTTATGTTAGTCCTTCGATTAAAAAGCTGGCAGGTTATTCCATCGAAGAGTTAATAGGAAGACATTATTCGGAATATATTCATCCGGATGATTTAATCAGAGTTTCCAAGGATTTCGATAGATTATTTTCCGGTATTCAGGAACCATCGGAGTATAAAATTATTGTTAAAGGCGGCGGATATTTGCATGTAAGGTCTTCGAGCAAAGTGAAATTCGAAAATGGAAAACCCGTGAGTTCGAAAGGCATTTTAATAGATATTACAGACTCAAAGAAAAATAATTATGAATTAAAAAAAGCTAAAGAAGAAGCAGAATCAGCCCTTAAAGTAAAATCCGAATTTCTTGCAAGAATGAGCCACGAAATTCGAACTCCGTTAAATGGTGTCATAGGAATGACGGGATTAATGCTTCAGTCTCCCCTGACGATAGAACAAAAAGATTATCTGGAAACAATTAAGAACAGCGGGGAGTCTTTACTTTTAATTATAAATGACATTCTTGATTTCTCTAAGATTGAAGCTGGCAGAACGCCAATTAATCTCGATACCGACGATGTAAATAATGTCATTTCAAATGTAATGGTCACTGTTGAGCCGATGGTAACAACAANNTCAATATTTAATTTGTGATTCGGAAAAGATAAAACAGATTATTTCAAACCTTTTAAGCAACGCATTGAAATTTACTCAGCAGGGTAGTGTTGAATTATCCGTTTCAAAGGTTAATATAGAAAATAATAAATTGACATTAATGTTCGCGGTCGAAGATACAGGTATCGGAATTGATGAAAAATCTGTTAAGTTGTTGTTTCAGCCTTTTTCTCAACTCGATTCTTCGAATACGCGCAGATATGGCGGTACGGGTCTTGGATTAACAATTTGCAAACATCTTGTTGAATTAATGGAAGGAAAAATCTGGGTCGAGAGTGTACCCGGAAAAGGTTCGAAATTTTCATTTAAGATTAACGTTGAAATAGATGATAAAGAATTAATTAATGAAAAGAATAATCATCCTAAAGATTCTGTGAACAATGCGGCTTTAGCGAATATTATGCCTTTAAGAATTTTGCTCGTTGAAGATAATTTAATTAATCAAAAAGTTACACTTAAAATACTGCGAAAATTCGGTTACACAGCCGACATTGCTGTGAATGGAATTGAAGCTATCGAAGCTGTTAAGAATCAGGATTATGATATTATATTTATGGATATCCAGATGCCTGAAATGNNTCATTCTCGATATCATGATGCCTGAAATGGATGGCTATGAAGCTACAAAAAATATTCTGGGAATGTATCCGCATGAAAATCAACCTATTATAATTGCTATAACTGCGGCTGTAATGCAAGGTGACAGAGAAAACTGTTTTGCCGCAGGAATGGTGGATTACCTGCCAAAACCAGTATTACCGGATGATATATTTGGTGTTCTGAAAAAATGGGGAGAAAAGAAAATTAAAATTGATTGATTATCCCGTGTTTTTTAAATCAGTATCTTCCAAAAAATACCTATATTTTGAATTATACTTTTGTTAATTTTTAAAAGTAAGATTTCGTTTATTCCTTTCAGAATTAAACAAATTTATGAAAAAATATTTACTGTTTTTATTTATAATCATTTTTATTTCGAAAATCTCATACTCACAGATAGATATGGGTGCTGCATTACAGGGTGTCGGTCAGCTTTATGCCGAAAAATATCTGGCACCGTTTACTACCGGAATCGGAGCGGAATTAAATTCGGGATTTATGGGAGGGTATAATCCTTCAGAATACAGTAAATTCCCTATTTTCCCGCATGTATATGCAGGTGTAAAATTCTGCGGATTATTGTTAGACCAGTCGGATAAATATTTTAATCTTGCATATACGTCTAAAGCAAAAATAAATTTTGGTGCTTATGGTGACAGGGAAGTTGATGTTTTATATTCTATTTACAATGCTCCTACGGTTTTCGGAGGACCTAAAGTGCCGATGACAGGAACTTATCAGAATCCTATAACAGGGCAGACTGAAACTATTCAATCGGAAACGCTTCCCGGAATTGCTGATACACGCTTTCAATTTCTTGCTATTCCGCAAATTGGCATTGGAACATTATTAGGCACAGATGTTACTTTCAGAACTATTCCCGGAATAAGCGTTAATAATTACGGTTCTTTTAAATTATTCGGTGTGGCATTAAGACATAGCCTTGGAGCTTATATAAAATCTATGCCCTTTGATTTATCCGTTCAACTCGGATATCAGAATTTTGGAATCACGGATAATTCAAATACTAAAATCATTAGTGCCAACACAGAGTTTGCAAATGTTATGATTTATAAAAGTTTTCCTATTATTTCTATTTATCTCGGAGGACAGTTTGAAAATTACAGCGTGAATGTAAATTATTCTTTCGTAAATCCATATACAGGTTCCGTTCAGACAATTGGTTTTAATCAGGTTGGTGATAATAGTTTCAGAGCAGTCGTCGGTGGTAACATAAAAGTTGGTCCTGCAATATTTAATGCCGATGTAAATATTGGGAGCAAAACAGTTTTTACATCCGGACTGGGAGTTACATTATAATAAATTTTAATAATTACTTAATAATTTAAATAATAATAAATATGAACTACAAAGACATTAAATCAAAAGATTTCAATTTTGGTCCGAGAAGAGGTAAATATTATGAGATTGGTGATATTTTAAAAAGCGGTCAGGTTTTAAAAGATNNCAGAAATAAAATTATTTGAAAGACTCGACTTAATTTACAGAACGCTTTGTGGAATACTTTATAATTTCGTGCCTACAAGCGGACACCCGGGAGGCTCGATTTCTTCCGGACGATTCGTTGAATCAATATTATATAACATCGCCGATTACGATATAAAAAATCCTGTACTCGATTCAAACGATATGGTTGTTTATGCTGCCGGACATAAAGCGATGGGTTTGTATGCGATGTATTCTTTGAGAAATGAATTAATGAGAGCTTTCAAGCACACTGAATTACCCGATGAAAAAAATCAATTGAGATTCGAAGACCTTCTTGGATTCAGAAGAAATCCAACCAACAATCTTCCTTTGTTTAAACAATTTCATTCGAAAGCACTTGACGGACATCCGACACCCGGAACTCCATTCGTAAAAGTCGCAACAGGTGCAAGCGGAGTAGGCGTTCCTGCCGCATTTGGTCTTGCTCTCGGAGCATTGGATTATTACGATGGCACGGCACCAAAAGTTCACGTTGTCGAAGGCGAAGGCGGTATGACTCCCGGTCGAGTACACGAAGCATTTGCATCCGCATCTGCAATGAGATTATATAATGTTGTAATGCACATAGATTTCAACCAGGCTTCGATCGATAGCAACAGAGTTTGCCGCGAAGGTGAATTGAAAGGCGACTACGTACAATGGAATCCTATGGAACTTGCTTACCTTCACGATTTCAACGTAATTTATGTTGATGATGGAAAAGATTTCAATAAAGTATCTGCTGCACAATCATTCGCAATGAGTCTCGATAATAAAATGCCAACTGCAATTGTTTATCGTACAATCAAAGGCTGGAAATATGGAATTGAAGGAAAAGGCTCTCACGGTGCAGGACATAAATTCTGCTCAGATGGTTATTATAAATCCTGCGAAGAATTTGAAAATGCATATGGCGTTAAGATTCCTCGTTTTGTAGACAAAAAATCAGAAGAATTACAAAATGAATTCGGTGTAATGGTTCCGAATTTTGAGGGCGATGTGAAACAAGCTCATTCTGAACAAACATTCTGGGATACTATACTCACAATCAGAAAAGCAATTGAAAATGATAAAGATTTAAAATACTTCGCTGAAAAGATAATGGATTCAAAGAAAAGATTGGTTGCTCTCAACAGAACTCCGAGAGAAAATAAACCGCAGCTTGAAAATATTTATCGTGATAAAAAAGTTGACGAAAAAGTTACTCCTGAAGAATTAAATTTAAAACCCGGCGTAGTCACAACAATTCGTGCGGCACTTGGCTCATCACTTCATTTTTTAAATAAATTATCGAACGGTGCCATTCTCAGTGTTGCCGCCGACTTGCTTGGCTCAACGAGTGTGAATTTAATCGGAACAGGTTTTAAAGAAGGATATTTTGATGCAGTTGATAATCCCGATTCAAGAATTCTTTCTATCGGTGGGATTTGTGAAGATGCGATTGGTGCTGAAATGGCCGGACTCGGAGCTTACGGAAAAAATATCGGTGTAAGTTCTTCTTATGGTGCGTTTATTTCTGCAATGGAACATACCGCAGCAAGATTGCACGGAATTGGTGAACAGGCAAAAGTCGAGCGTTATGGCGGAAACTACAACACGTGGATTCTTATCAATGCACACGCAGGATTGAAAACGGGTGAAGATGGACCTACGCACGCAGACCCACAATGCTTGCAATTGCTTCAGGGAAATTTTCCGAACGGTGTTTTAATAACATTAACACCGTGGGAACCCGGAGAAGTATGGCCGCTTTTAATTGCGGGATTAAAAAGAAGACCCGCAGTTTTATCTCCATTTGTTACTCGTCCAAACGAAACCGTTGTTGACAGAGCGGCTCAAAATCTTGCACCCGCAACGGAATCAGTTAAAGGAGTTTATGCATTAAGAAAAGCCGACCCGGGACAAAAGCTCGATGGTTCGATTGTATTACAGGAAAGCGGAGTAACGATTGAATTTATTTCAAAAGTTCTCCCGAAGTTTGACAAAGAAGGATTCAACCTGAATGTATTTTATATTTCAAGTTCGGAATTATTTGAACTTCTTCCTGAAGAAGAAAAAGATGCTATTTATCCTTCGGCGATTGCAGAAAATGCATTTGGTATTACCGGATTTACATTACCGACGATGCACAAATGGATTACAGGTTATGAAGAAAGACGCAGAATATTGCATCCGTTCTTCGGAGGCACATATCTCGGAAGCGGTACAGCAGAAAGCGTTTTAAAGCAAGCCGGACTCGATGAAAAGAATCTTTACAAACAGGTAAAAAAATATATTGAGAGGTTTGAAAAAGTAAGTGTCTAACTCAATGTTAAATTATAAATGTTAAATGTTAAAGCCTTTGTCATTCCAGCGGAAGCTGGAATCCAGACGGAACATAAGGATTACATTTGTATTAATAACAATAATTTGAATTAAGACCAAACATAAAATTAATATTTACTCTCGTTCCCAATATCCTCATTGGGAACGTTTTTTTTGTGTTATGTCTCGCGCACTTGTCATCACGGAAATTTCCAGCGTTGTCATCCCTGAATTCTCCCGGCGTTGTCATCCCCGAATGCTCTAACCGTTGTCATCCCCGAATGCTCCTGTCGGGGATCTCCTGCTGGTTTTTTGAGCCGTTGTTGGTATTAGCTATTCTTTAAAGTTACCAACAACTACAATTATTTCTATGTTTTCCTGCCGTTGTTGGTGTAAGCCGTTCTTTGGCGTCACCAACAACAATAATTATTTTTTGTGTTTCAATATCTATACTTTAATATTCACTGATAATTAAACATTTATTTTTTGAGATTTTACTTATATATTTAGTCAACAAATAAAAATTTGTTATATATTATTATGGATGAGGGAAATCCGAACAACGAAATTTATCACTGCACGGAGTGCGGGGTAGAAGTGAAGTTTGAAGATAAAATCTGTCCGAAATGCGGAGCGGATNNAGAGCGGATTTAAGCGTCGTAGTGGATGAAGACGAAGATATCAATATAATTACAGTGCAAACTTTTGCTAATGATTTTGAGGCTGAAATTGCAAAAAAGAAACTTAAATTAAATGGCATCGAGAGCTTTGTTTCAGGTGACAATGTTGGTGGTTTGCGTCCTCAACTTTCGTACACACAGGGTGTCAGGTTAATGATTAATGAAAAGAATATAGATAAGGCAATAAAAATTCTTGATGAAAAACAAACGGAAGAAAATTATTTTGGAACAAAATGCAGTTTCTGCGGGGCAGATGTGACACTAAATAAAAAAGAATTTGATTCGGGTGAATTTATTTGTCCNNGATTAAAGAAAATCAGAACAGCGAAAAATATTTCTGCACCGAATGCGGTTTGGAAGTAAAAGCTAAAGACAAAATCTGTCCTCATTGCCATGCTGATTTAAGTGAGACAGTAGAGTTTGATAAAACTGAAATGGTTGTGTTGAATACATATAACAATGAATTTGCAGCTACTATGGATATGGGAAAACTAAAATCTCAGGGCATAGATAGTTTTATCTCAGCCGATAACGGGGGCGGAATGGAACCTCAACTTTCTTATTTTAGAGGGATAAGACTAATGGTAAATGAAAAAGATTTTGGCGAGGCACTAAAAGTTATTGATTTAAATTACGACCCCGATAATTATTTCGTTGCAAAATGCAAATATTGCAAAGCAGATGTGACATTAAATAAAAAAGAATATGATACGGGTGAATTTATTTGTCCGGGA
>PNBM01000269.1 GCA_003135995.1 Ignavibacteriota bacterium
GAACTTCCCTTCCTTAACCATATCAACTGCATAAACACCAAACCTCGTTCCGAGTACACGGTCAAACGCAGACGGGACGCCGCCGCGCTGAATATATCCGAGAATTGTTGTCCTCGTTTCAAATCCTGTCCTACTCTCGATTTCATCCGCTAAATAATAACTTATCCCGCCGAGTCTTGCCCTTCCGAAATCATCGAGTTTTTTGCTCGTCATTTTTTTCTTAATTTCTTTTTCGAGAAACTGTGCACCTTCTGCAACAACTATTATGGAAAATAATTTACCTCTTTTATACCGGCTCTTTAGCACATCAACCACCTCTGAAATTTTAGTTTTTATTTCGGGAATAATAACAACGTCCGCACCTCCTGCAATGCCCGAATACAGTGCAATCCAGCCCGCATGCCTTCCCATTACTTCGAGTATCATAATCCTGTGATGTGATTCTGCGGTAGTATGCAGCCTGTCTATTGCTTCAGTAGCAATTTCCACAGCAGTATCAAATCCGAATGTAAAATCGGTTCCGTTAATATCATTATCTATAGTTTTCGGAACTCCAATAACATTCACACCGGCTTTATAAGCCAGGTCTGCTATATGCATTGAACCATCACCACCGATGGAAATAATTGCATCAAAACCTTCTCTCGATATTTTATGGAGGCATGTATCTTTACCGTCCTTTTGCTCAAACGGACTGAAACGCGAAGTACCTAATATTGTTCCGCCTCTGTTTACAATGCCGGCAATAGTATTTAAATTTAACTGCTTATAACTTTCGTCAAATAATCCTTTCCAGCCGTTCATTATCCCGACTGATTCATATCCATATTCTTCTGCCCTTCTTACTATTGCACGAATAACCGCATTTAACCCGGGACAATCACCACCGCTTGTTAGTATTCCAATTTTCATTTTATAGAATCATTATTAATTTAATATAAGCTATCATATAAAAAAGATTCCGCCAAATCTAAATTTTTAGAAAAGCGGAATCATAAAATTATTTCGAAAAATTTATTTTTGTTCTTCTTTTACTTCCTTAACAGGTGGATCGTTGATAAGGTATTTGAATTTTTCTTCGAATTCGTGAGTCTTCATATTTCCGATAAGTGCGAGACGGGCTATTGTTTTCACTTCTTCAAAATCCGCTTTCTCGAGTCTTATCATATATTTTCTTGCAACCTGGTAACTATCGGAATCTACATCAACCTCACGTGTATTAATTCTTCCCTGGTCGTTTATGATATCATCAAATTTTATCGGAATTAACTGACCTTTATCAACGGTGACGATTGCACCGCTGTTACCTGAAATAAGATAACGTACAGCCGCGTATCCAAGGTCCTGAGTATATTCACAGTCAAACGGAATTGGAGAAGCACATCTCAACTCGTAACCGATGTCTTTATTTACAATTGTCACATCGATGCCTCTTAATCTCAATCTTCTTCTTACTTCATCTTTTGTAATTCTTCCGANNGTCGATTCTCGTAATGATGCCTTCGGCAAGAATCGCAATACCATAAGGGCTTCCCTGTGACATGCGTTTAATAATCGATGCTTCGAGTATGTCGCAAACGGTTTCAAAACTAATCGTCGTATCCCTGAATTCTTCTCCGATAATTGTAAGCGTTGCGCCTGCTGCCTTACCAATTCCAAGCGCAAGATGTCCTGCTTTTCTGCCCATTGTTACTACGTAATACCAGCGGTTTGTTGTTGTCGCATCCATCATTAGCGATTGAACGATATGAAATCCGAAATCACGTGCAGTCTGATATCCGAACGTAGGCATATTGCCCGGCAATGGCAAATCGTTATCGATTGTTTTCGGAACGTGAGCTACCTGAATCTGACCGCTCGTCATAGAATCGATTTTATAAGCACTTGTAGCGGTGTCGTCACCACCGATTGTTACAAGGTAATCAACGGATAATTGTGTTAATGCTTTAATTGTTGCTTCGAGCATTTCTTTGCTCTTCGCAGGATTTACTCTCGAAGTGTGCAGTATGCTTCCTCCCGAAAAGTGTATTCTTGAAACATCTTCGATTTTTAGTTCGGTTATATGCGTTGAATCACCTTTGCTTAAAAATTCAAATCCATCATAAATACCAATTACATTTAAACCTGAATTGATTGCTTCAATTGTTACTGACCTGATGACTCCGTTTATTCCCGGAGCAGGTCCACCCCCCACTAATATAGCAAGCGTTTTCTTGCGATAATGATCTTCTAACATGTTAATATATTTTTAATTTTCTAAATAAATTCTCACTAATATACTAAAATTCTTTTTAATCTTAATGACATAAAAATCATTGCTATCAAATAAAATATGCCTGATAAAATAAATACCATTTTAAATCCTAATGTCATTGCAAGTATTATTGTAATAACTGTTCCTATAACTGAAAAAAATGCATTCAGTGCCCAGGCAACGGGAACATAGGAATTTTCTTCGTCCCTGATTAAAGAGATTCCAATCGGGAATGGCATACCCATAAAGAAACCGAGCGGGAATATAATTATTATGGAAATAAAAATTCTCAGAGCTAACGGAAATGCAGGGAAAAGTGAGAAAAATATTGATGCGAATTGTCCGATTAATACTGATAAAACGAATATAATAATAAAGATATAATATATCTTTTTTTTCTGTTCGATTAATTTTTCTTTTTGAGACTTAGAGCTTGAAGTAATTTTGTTCGTCATCCAGCTTCCGATTCCGGATGCGATTAACAGTGTTGAAATCACCGTAATCATTGTCCAGACAGGCTGCCCGAGGAAGAGTGTGAATTTTTGAATGAGCGAAATCTGTATCATAATATATCCCAATCCAAGCATCGCAAAATAAATGAGATATTTCTTTTCGAATCCGGATGTAAAACTTTTCCTGTAAATCAGAAATGGAAACAAAAGAAATATTACAGAAATAAAAAATATTTGTATCAACATCGAAATAAGCGTTACCTCTGCAACGGGCTTATCTTTTAAAGCAAGAATCGCCTTATCGTTTTGTGAAAAAGTTTCTTTGATGTTCGACCAGTTGTAATTTCCGAATCCGTAATTATCATCGAAGAAAGGTTTATCATCAGTTGCAGGAATTAAATTTGGTTCATTATTAATTACTGCATCAACATTATCATTTTCTATCAGGTCTTTATATATTCCTTCCTGGTTTCCAAGCGGGTCGTATTCAATATCGAGTCCGAGAGAATAAGCTTCATCCCGGGTTTTTATTATTTCAAGATTATTAAATCCATCTTTTTTATAAACTATACCCGCCATAAAACTCTTATCAGATTCGAAAGAATTAACAGGTCGTTTGAAAACAATAAAATTCTTTTTGTCATTCGTTGGATTTTTCGATTCCTTATTAACTTTCCTGAACGTTGTAATTAATTTTGGTACCTGAGTCTCTGGTCTCGAAATATATATCACGCCATCGCTTTTCAGATGTGTAAGGTAATCACTTATTGCTTCTTTAGTCATAATAAAATTTTCAACCATGCTCATCGCTCCGCTCGAAACGGCAGAAGAAGAAATTGTGTGCGCAGAAATTATAACATCGTACAAAGTCCCGTCTTTTTTAACAACAGCCCGTGCATCATCAGTAATAATATGAACTTTTTTATTATTCCTTATCAGTGGTCCCGTCCAGTATGAAAGTTTATTTTCAATTAAATTATTTAACAGCCCGTTAATTTCACCTCCGGTGACATCTTTAGCCTGATGATAAAGACTAACGAGCACTTCCCCGCCACCGCCTGAACCGAGAATAAAAACTTTTTCCACCGAATCTTTATTGCAGGCAAATGCAAGATTGGAAGCGTCAGCAGGTTTTGTGAGCGGAGGAAGAGACCTTACATTCGGAATATTGGTTGTCGCATTCCCTTCATCTATAATAGCGAGACTTACATCATAACCATCGGGTGAAGATTCTTCTTCTTTCATCACATCTATCTTTGAAAATGTATTCCACCCGCTGAATATTTTTAAATCCGGTCTAGAAGCAATATAATTCGCATATATTTTATTTTCAGTTGTATGAATCGGAAATCTTTCATCTTTATCCATCAGATAAGAAAAACCTATGCACATTAAAACGAAAGAAATGACTGCAAGCATTTTATATTTTTCGAATCCGAAAATTATTGACGAGACGAAACCGAATGCCGCAACAAATAATATTGTACCATTACCACCAAATTCGGGCATAATAAAAATGAAAGCGAAACAGGAAAGTCCGGCACCTAGTAAATCGAAAAAATATAATTTTGATACCTGGTTTTTAAATTTTGTCAATAAAATTGAAATAACAAGTCCTGCGAAGAAAAAAGGAATCGTGATGAGTAGATAGTACAAAGGCAAATAAACGAATTGCATGGAATCGGAAAATAAACTGAACGGATCGAACGGAATTAAATTCATAATCAGGAAACTCACGATTATGCTTATTCCATAACACATCGAGAGTATTGTCAGTAATTTATCCGTTACCATTGATTTCAATTTTTTACTCAATGAAAACACTACTCCACTGACACCGAATCCGAGCAAGGCAACACTGATAATCATAAAAGCGAAGTGATACCATAACGAAACAGATAAAACACGTGTTAAAGTAAATTCCTGAAGGAGAGTAGATAATGAAATAAAAAATAAACCGAAATAATGTGATGTTTTTATTTTGTCGGGTTGTACTAATACTTTTTTACTCATCTCATAATTTTAATGTCGAAAGATTAAAAATCAAAAAATTAAATCAAAAATTATATGGAAAAATATTGTGAGGTAAAAGATTTTTATTGCAAATAATTTTATAATAATTTTTCTATTACATCAACAAATCTCAGCATATCTTTATATCTTTTCTCTACATCATTATATTCAAAATAAATCATATCATCATAATCTCCTTTTTGTCTGTATTGAAAAGCAGTATTGTAAATTTCTCCGAATTCTTTTGATATTTTATTTGTCAAGATAAAATTTTTATTAAACCATCCTAAAAGTTGTACGTGCTTTGAAGTAGAAAAATTGTTTTTCAATGCTAATGCGGATATAATATAAAAAATAGAATAATAAATTCTGTTTTGTGCCAGGTGGAGACTTTTATTCTTGAGCGATAATTCAGCTTCCTGAATGGTCTCCTTTGCCCTTTCAATTCTGTATTTGATTAATTCATCTTTATCAAAATCCATAATATATTCCTTCCTTAATGATATTAGAGCGAAATGGGGTAGCAGGTTTTAAAATTTCAGTTTCACTGAATATATGCGAATCAATTAAAATATTATATTTTAAATCATATCTGTATAATAATTTAAATAATTCTTCTTCAAAAGCAGCGTTTATCTTTCTTGAAAAAATTAAAGCCAAATCATAATCTGATTCTTGATGATTATCTCCGCGGGCTCTTGAACCAAAAAAGTAAATTCCTTTAAAATCAGGATATTTCGATTTTAATTCGTTAATTATTTCATGAATAATATTTTTTATGATTAATTCTTTCATATACAAATTTATGAATAAATTATATAAATAATTATATATTTCTCTCTGCGTATTATTTTGCGTTTTTAACAAATCTTTATTTCGCAGGCAGATTCTGCATCCATCCGCTGATTACGCAAATAAATATTGCCGCCATTTTCAGTCCCGTTTTTTCTCCGGGCAGGTAATCATTTATTGACCAGCTTGTCCATGCATTTTCACCTGAATAAGTCGCACTCACATTAATATTTCCGTTGTAATTATAAATCTTCCAGTATTTCCAGGCGTTTTCACCTGAATATAAAGTAGTTACTTTCAATGTCGAATATCCGTCATACACTTCCCACTCTTTCCATGCATTATCACCCGTATAAACAGTTTTAATATACCCGGTGCAATCATTAAAAGTAAATTGCCAGTATGTCCAGGCATTCTCACCTGCAAACATTGTTCTTATAGTACCTTCGTTAATTTGTAAATTAATATCCCATTCTGACCAGGCATCGTTTCCCGAAAATACGGTCTTCATTGTTCCGCTTGTACTTCCGATATCTATCCACCAGCTTTTCCAGGCATCTTTACCGGAATATTGAGCACTTATCCTGTTGAATGTGTAAGTTTGCGAGAATGAATCCGAAATTAATAAAATTGTTAAAACTATATATATTAGTAAAAATTTTTTCATTCGTTTTTTATATAATTTGTAACCAACTATTCAATAAAATAATTTTTATGATAACAATTATAAAGCAAATAATTTATCTTTTGGAATTCGAGAAAAAAAGCATTTAACCGCAAAGTCCGCAAAGAAGAACAATTAAGTACGCAAAGATTTTTTCCTTTATGCTTTTCCTTTGCGCTCTTTGCGATTTTCCTTTGCGCTCTTTGCGTTTAAAGCTCTTCATCTGGATGAAATTGTCTCTATTTACTAAGGTTTAAATTCATTAAAATTACAAATCGTTTTTTAATTTACTAAATAACTTTATGTCAAAATTCAGAATTCTTTTTTTAATATTATTCGTAACGATATCTACAAAATCTTATTCACAGGATTCGGAAAAAATCCCTCTCACGCACGATATTTATAACAGCTGGAAAAAACTTGAGAATCAAAGAATATCTAACGACGGTAAATGGATAAGCTATGAAATCAATCCGCAAAAAGGAGACGGAAAATTGATAATTTATTACATTGAAACCGGAAATACGGATACCATTCAAAGAGGCTATGAATCTGTGTTTTCGCCGAATTCCGATTTTCTTGCTTTCAAAATAAAACCATATGAAGATACAGTCAGAGCCTTGAAATTAAAGAAAAAGAAAAAAGACCAGCTTCCGAAAGATTCTCTCGGCATAAAGACGGCAAAACAAATTATTAAAATTCCGAACCTGATTACATTTAAAATGCCAAAGGATAATGTGAGCTGGATTGGATATTTAACGGATGATAAAGATACTTCGAAAACAAAAAAGGATTCTTCCGGAACATATAAACTGACAATTTTAAATCCAACTGCAAATAAAAAATATAATTTTGAAGGTGTTTCCGATTTTGCAGTTTCGAAAAATGGAAATTCATTTGCTTTTGTCACATATAAGAATAAAAATAAAATTGATAGCTCGGGAGTTTATATATTCGATACGCAAAAAGAAAAAGAGATTAATATTTTCAAAAAGAAAGGTGTGATAAAAAAATTAACGCTTGATGACAAAGGCGAACAAACTGCATTTATCCAAACCGCCGATACTTCTAAAGTAAAGCGTTATGGTTTATATTTATCAAAAGAAGGAAATTCGAAGTTAATTGTTGATACTGCAACTTCAGGAATGCTTAATAACTGGGAAGTCAGCACATACGAATCAATTGCCTTTTCCGAAGACGGGACAAAATTATTTTTCCAGACTGCTCCTAAAATTATGCCCGAGCCAAAAGATACTTTGCTCGATGAAGAAAAATACAGGCTCGATGTTTGGAACTGGCAGGATGGTTTATTGCAAACTCAGCAAAATCACAATCTCGAATATGAGAAAAAAAGAACTTATTCCGCTGTATATAATATTCCAACACAAAAGATGGTTCAGCTTGCCGATACAATAATTCAGAATATAAAATTAATTAAAAAAGGAAACGACGAAAATGTATTGGGCGTAACAGGTGTTCCTTATCAGAAGCTCGCTTCCTGGGAGGAAAACGAAAGCTACGATTTTTATATCATAAACACACTAACCGGAGAAAAGAAACTTGTCGGAGAGAAGAAAAAATATTATGCGGATATTTCCCCGGATGGAAAATATTTTCTCTGGTATGAACCGAATGACAGTTGTTATCATACTTATTCGATAAAAAATAATTCCGAATATGTTATTACAAAATCAATTCCCGTTAAATTATACGATGAAGAATATGATTTGCCTGACGACCCAACACCATATTCAATTGGCGGCTGGACGGAGAATGATGAAAATATTTTAATTTATGATAGGTATGATATTTGGAAAGTGAATCCTGAAAATTTGGTCTCGCCTGAAAACATAACAAAGACGGGTCGTGACACAAAAACAATTTACCGCTATGTAAAACTTGAAACCGACTCTGCTTTTGTCGAAAATAAAATTTTATTGCAGACTGCAAATGAAAGTACGACTCTCGAAGGATTCTCAACACTTGATTTAGCTACGAATGCAAAGCAGGAATTAATTTCAAATGATTTTACTTACTGGAATCCAATCAAATCAAAAAAATCCGATGTTTTGATTTGGCAGAGATTATCTTATGTTGAGTTTCCCGATTTGTGGGTGGGTAATTTGGATTTTACGAATGCGAAAAAAATATCTTATGCAAATCCGCAGCAGGAAAAATATTTATGGGGCAATGTGGAATTATTTAAATGGAAAGATTCTTCCGGTGCAGACCAGAAAGGTCTTGTATATAAACCTGAAAATTTTGACCCGGCAAAAACATATCCGATGATTATTTATTATTATGAAAAATATACCGATAAGATTCACAATCATTACATTCCAAATCCAAGCAGGTCAGTAGTGAATTTTCCGTTATATAACAGTAACGGCTATGTAATTTTTATTCCCGACATCACTTATAAAATCGGTTATCCCGGCAAAAGCGCCTATAATGTGATTATGAGCGGAACGTATGCATTACTCGATAAAGGTTATATAGATAAAGAAAGAATGGGATTGCAGGGACAAAGCTGGGGTGGATATCAGACTGCTTATATGGTAACTCAAACAAATTTATTTCATGCGGCTGAAGCGGGAGCGCCCGTAGCTAATATGACAAGTGCTTACGGCGGAATACGATGGGAATCAGGTATCACGAGAGAACATCAGTACGAAAAAGGTCAAAGCAGAATCGGAGGTACTCTATGGGAGAAGTTTGATTTATATGTTGAAAATTCTCCGCTGTTTTTTGCAAATAAAATCGAGACTCCGCTTTTAATAATGGCGAATGATAATGACGGCGCCGTTCCGTGGCANNGAATATTTCACTGCACTTAGAAGACTGAATAAACCGGTTTGGATGCTGACTTACAATGGTGAAGAACATAACCTTACAAAATGGCCCAACAGGGTTGACCTTGCAAAACGTATGATGCAGTTCTTCGACCATTATTTAAAATACGAACCAATGCCGGTCTGGATGTCGGAAGGTATAAAGGCGATTGATAAAAGCACCAAAACAGGATACGAGTTTTCGAAATGATATTTATTCCACTCCCCTCTCCTTTCAGGAGAG
>PNBM01000097.1 GCA_003135995.1 Ignavibacteriota bacterium
CCTACTGAGCTACCTGTCCTAATTAATAATTTAACAACTTTTTCCCGAGGACTCGGGATTGCTCTACCTACTGAGCTACCTGTCCCTGATAATTTTTAAAATAAAAATTTTTAAGTCTTTATTCAACTTAAAATGAATTGCATTTAAAAATCAATAATATTATTCACTGCTTTTGCCTTTGAACTGCGATTCGGATTAGACTAAATCCTGATTTTTTTTATATTATTTTAAGTATTGAAAATAATTAAAAATAGTTATAGATTTTACACAAATAGTTTCATTGGATTTCCCGCTGAGTTTCTAAATAATAATTTTTTAAAATTTAACTAAAAGGGTCAAGCTATGAAACACTTTCTTCTTATTGTAACTTTTCTTTTTTCTGCTTTTCAGTTTGCGAATTCCCAGGACGGTATAGGTGCATGGACGCAAACTTATAGTTCAACCGCAAGAATATTCAGCATCACAGTAGATCCGACAAATCAAAACACAATGTATGTTGGAAGTCTGGATAATGGTATTAATAAAACAACTAATGCCGGTCTGAACTGGACTCTTATGAATACGGGTTTAACATACAACCATGTATTCGCAATTGCAGTCAGTAAATCCAGTCCGAACATAGTTTATGCCGCTACGGATTCACTCGGAGGATGGACAACCAGTGGGCTTTATAAATCCACTGACGGAGGTGCAAGCTGGACGATTTGTTCAGCCGGAATATATGATTCAAAAAATATTCAATGCATAGTTGTACATCCAACAAATCCAAATATTGTATTCTGCGGCACCTTTAATGCTTACTTTGATTCCCCGGTAGGATTCTGGAAAACCACTGACGGAGGAACAACCTGGTCAGCAGCTAGTACCGGAATGGGAAACAAGAATATATTATCTTGTGCTATGAATCCTAAAAATCCCAACGTTATCTATGCCGGTTCGTCATTGATTTATTCCACACAGACCGGACCTGTTTCTATGTACCGTTCCAATGATATGGGGGCAACCTGGACATTGATTGTTAATGGAATACCACAAACCTCTACAGATAATAATCCTATCAGGTGTTTGAGCGTTAGTTCACTGGATACTACTGTAGTTCTCGCCGGTCTTTTCCAAAACTCGGCATCACTGACGGGTGGTATGTTTGTTACAACTAACGGCGGTCAATTGTGGGTAGCAAAGAATTCCGGTACTCCGCAAACCCAGGCTTATCTTCCAAGGTCATGCCTGATTGTTCCGGGCTCGGCGACAGAATTTTATTCCGGATGGGATAATAGCGGGCTTGTTAATATTGGTGTTTATAGAACTACTGATGCAGGTAACTCGTGGGTTAATTTTTCGGGCGGTGCATTCCAGAGCACGTGGGCAGTTCGCGGACTGGGGTACAGAACATCTCCCGGAAATCCAACATTGTACGCAGGTAATGCAGGTACTGCAACTGCAAGTACAGGCACAGGCTTATACGAATATTCCTGGCAGGCAAGCGGAATAATCGGAAATACAAATATTCCCGATAAATATGATTTGTTACAAAATTATCCTAATCCGTTTAACCCTGTTACAGAAATAAAATATGAATTACTAAAACAGGGATTTGTAACACTTAAAGTCTATGACATAACAGGTAAAGAAGTTACAACACTCGTTAATGATTTTCAACCGGCAGGATATTATACCGTTAGTTTCAACGGCGCAAAGTTATCGAGTGGTAATTATTTCTACAGAATAATAACTGATAATTTCACAGCAGTGAAGAAAATGGTTCTCGTGAAATAATTTTTTAACACGGGCTTTGAGAAATAAATTTAAAAGGGTACATAATTTTATTTATGTACCCTTTTTTTAAAATCAAAAATTTATCAAATTCTGTTATTGATATTTTACTGTAACATAGTTTGATACAAGCGTAGCCGATGTACAGTCTACAACGTCAATCCTGAAATCACCCACATCAGTAAAAGTAACTTTTTTCCAGAACCACGTCCAGTCTGTTCCCAAAGCATCCTGTGTAATAGTTGTGTAGTATTTTGGATTACCCCTACTGTCATTTTTATACAACACGTAATCAACAGCGTTACATCCTACACCATAAGGTAATCTTACAAGAAAGTAAAAATATCCGCCACTGCTCGGAATGCTAAATGTAGAACTCGGAGTTTCGGGTTGTCCGTCCTTTGAAACCCCTTCACAAAAATATAAATTCTGCGCTTTTGTAATTCCCTGTATTACAAATAAAGCCGCAAATAGAAAAATCGCAATAACTAAAGTTTTTTTCATAGGTTTTTTTAAATTGTTGTAAATAATAAACATAATAACCACTTTTATTATTATAAAAGTTCTGATTAAATATAATTTTTATAAACAAATAATAAAAGGTGATTGAAAATATTACTTGCATTTAATTTTTATTTGTACTATGTTTCGGTAAATAACGAAACGAAATATGATAGAACAACAGGAAATTATATTCAAAGCCCTGTCGGATAAAAACAGAATCCGGATAATAAAAATGCTTCAGAAAAAACCTCTCTGCGTTTGTGAAATCAGGGCGGTACTGAAATTAGCAGTATCGACCGTTTCTCAGCATCTTAGCATTCTCCGCGAAGCAGGATTAATAACTGATTGGAAGGAAGGTAAATGGATTAATTACAAAATTAATCCTGAACCCGACCAGCCCGTATCTAATGCTTTGCTTTTCGTTCAACTTCAGCTTGAGGATGATGAGACAGTGAAAAAGGACAGAAAAATTATCGAAACAGTAGACAGAATAATTTTATGCTGTAAATAATGTAACTTTCATTTCGGTAATACGTAAAATGAATTGAATCTTAAACCTAAATTTATAATACAATATGGAAAACAAAAACGAAATTAAGGAAATCGTCAGAGAAAAATATGCTGACATTGCATTACAATCAAAAACTGTCAACGAATCGTCCTGCTGCGGTGTCGGCAGCTGTACGGGTGTGGATTATACGGTATTTAGTGAAGATTATTCTAAGCTAAAAGGTTACAATCCTGATGCTGACCTCGGGCTTGGCTGCGGCTTGCCTACTGAATTTGCATTAATAAAAGAAGGCGACACGGTTGTTGACCTCGGCTCAGGTGCCGGCAATGATGCTTTTATTGCGCGTGCTATAGTCGGCGAAAAAGGAAAAGTAATAGGACTGGACTTTACGGAAGAGATGATTAAAAAAGCACGCGAGAATGCCGAAAAACTCGGATACAATAACGTTGAATTCAGATTTGGTGATATCGAGGATATGCCTATAACATCGAACAAGGCTGATGTAATTGTAAGCAACTGCGTATTAAATCTTGTACCGGATAAAGTGAAAGCGTTTAAAGAAATCATTCGTGTTTTAAAACCGGGCGGACATTTTTCTGTTTCCGATATTGTTACGACAGGAGAACTTCCGGAGTCAATAAAATCAGGTGCTGAGCTTTATGCAGGATGCGTCGGCGGTGCGATTACAAAAGATGAATATCTCAAAATTATTAAAGATGCCGGTTTTGTAGATATAAAAGTTCAGAAAGAAAAAGTTATAAATGTTCCCGAAGAAATTTATTTGAAATTTATTTCAAAAGAGGATTTCGAAAAATTCAAAGCCTCGAGTGTAAACATTGTCAGCATTAATGTTTATGCCGATAAACCCGAATGTGATAAAAGTACAGGCTGTTGCTGATTATATTTAATTTAACAAAATTAAGTTAATTAAATATTTTCTCTTGTTATTTTTTACAAGATAAATACAAGATTTCAGAAAATGGAAAATTTGAAAATGGTAAAGAACAGATATAAATTTCTGAGATATTATGAGAGTAAAATTCCTTTATTAAATAAATAATAAGCAAAATAAGGAAGATAATTATGAAACTTGACGATAAGATGAAAGAGCTAATAGCTATTGGAGCATCTATTTCGGCAAATTGTCTGCCCTGCCTTGAATATCATGTTGGTAAAGCATCAGAGCTCGGCTGTGAATCTTCAGAGATTAAGGAAGCAATTGAAGTCGGNNAGATGGATAAATTTTCAAATGCTGTTGTTACAAACGAAATTCCGGTGAAAAAATTGGTGAATGATGGTTGCGGATGTAATGGTAAGTGACAGTCAGGACATTTTTGAATAATTATCCGGAACTGAAATTGAAGAATAAAAAGAAATTAAAATAATTAATAATAAATTAATAATTAATTATTTGTAAATTATTATTTATAAATTATATTTGTTAATTTATAACATATAACCAATTTAATATGAATAAAATAAAAGTACTTTTTGTATGTGTTCATAATAGTGCAAGAAGTCAGATGGCTGAAGCATTTATGAATAAATTTGCCGGTGATAGATTTCATGCCGAAAGTGCCGGGNNTAGGAATAGATATTTCGCGTAATGAAACTAATGATGTGTTTGATTTTTACAAACAAGGAAGAATGTATAGTTATGTAATTACCGTCTGTGATGAATCAAACGGGGAAAGATGTCCTTTGTTTCCCGGAATAACTCAAAAAATTGCCTGGTCTTTTGATGATCCCTCGGCGTTGACCGGTTCAGAAGAAGAAAAACTAAATGCTATCAGAACAATAAGGGATAAAATAAAAATCAAAATTCAGGAATTCATAAAAGAAATATAAAATGTCTGAAACAACCAAGAAGCTTTCTTTTATCAACCGTTATCTCACACTATGGATTTTCATTGTGATGTTGATNNCTTGCAAAAGTAAAATATGAAGAACTCGGGGACGTTTTTAAAAATGTAAAAGTACTTTTGCTTTCGCTTTTTCAGAACTGGATAATAGGTCCTGTCCTGATGTTTGCTCTTGCAGTAATTCTTTTACCTGACTATCCTCATTATATGGCGGGACTCATTTTGATAGGGCTTGCAAGGTGCATTGCAATGGTGATTGTCTGGAACGAACTCGCAAAGGGAGATTCGGAATATGCTGCGGGTCTCGTTGCTTTTAATTCAATTTTCCAGGTTCTTTTCTTTTCCGTTTACGCCTACGTTTTCATAACAGTGCTTCCTCCCAAACTCGGACTGTCAGGATTTGCTGTTAATGTTAGCATCGGTCAGATTGCACAGAGCGTTTTTATTTATCTCGGCATTCCATTTCTCGCCGGTATGATTACAAGATTTACTTTTCTAAAATTAAAAGGCAAAGAATGGTACGAGAAAAAATTTATCCCGAAAATTAGTCCGGTCACTTTGATAGCTTTACTCTTCACAATTTTTGTTATGTTCTCGATGAAAGGCGAATTCATAGTAAAAATACCGATAGATGTTGTAAGAATTGCTATTCCTCTTATTTTGTATTTCCTTATAATGTTTTTTGTATCTTTTTGGCTCGGGAAAAAAATCGGCGCGGGTTATCCCATCACCGCAACATTATCTTTTACTGCAGCGAGTAATAATTTTGAACTTGCAATNNGTGGTCCGCTTGTAGAAGTACCCGTTTTAATCAGTCTTGTAAATGTTGCCCTCTGGTTTAAAAAGAAACATTTTAAACTTCAGGAAGAATAAAACAAAATTTTTTTAAAAGAACTGTTCAACAAACAGTCCTTTTAAATATAAACCGCTATTTAATCATTAGCATTCTTTTNNAATTTCTTTTCCAAGAACATCATATACTTTCAACGTCACAAATCTTGAATCTTTAATCTGAAATCTTATTACAGAAGATGGATTAAACGGATTCGGATAATTCTGGGATAAAGAATAATTATCCGGAACAACACCTGATATGTTTTGCACGTTAATTATATCCTGGTATAAGCGCCGCCAGACAAATTTGCCCGATACTCCTGCAAAGATATAATTGCCTGAAATTGTTAAAGCAGTTATGGAATCTGTTGAACTTATCCCCTGATTTTTTGATATCCAGCTTGTTCCATTGTTTGCTGAAAAATAAGCACCTGCCGCTGTTCCTGCAAATAAATTCACACCTGATGAAATTAATGAGCTTATATATTGTGTAGGAATACCATTATTAACCAGAATCCAGTTTGCGCCATTATTGTTTGTCATATATACACCGCCGTTATTTGTTCCTGCAAATAAGTTCGTGCCAATTACAGCCATTGAATTTGTGATTGAACTGTTCAATAAATTATTTGTGTTTATCCAGTTAGTTCCTGAATTCGAGGAAGAAAAAACACCTCCCACAGTACCGGCAAATAAAGTGTTTCCAACCGCAGAAAGTGAAAATACTGTAAGCATGGACAATCCACCGTTTACTGCCACCCAGTTCGAACCGCTGTTATTTGATAAAAACACGCCGCCTGTCAAAGTTGCAGCAAATAAATTTGACGATTGCGAATAAAAAGAATGTACCAGCGGACTTGTTAAACCGTTATTAACTGTATTCCAGGAAGTACCATTATTCGTGGATAAATATGCGCCGCCGATTGTTCCGGCAAATAAATTCGTATTGACGGCATAAAGTGTATAAACATACATGCTGGTCAGTCCGTTATTTGCTGTGTTCCAGCTTGTTCCATTGTCCGTCGAAAGATATACTCCTCCTCCCAAAGTACCTGCAAATATCGAAGTATTAATTGATGCAAAACTTGTTACATTATTTCCTCTCGGTCCATTCATCGGAACCCACTGAGCATTCGAATTAATATAAACAGATGTTAAAATAACTAAGACGAAAAACAGAAAAATTATCTTTTTCATAATATTTTGATTAAAATTTTTAATAATACTATATAATAATGTGTTTACTTGAACATAATTCGGGAAATTAAAGTTTAGAAAATTTGAAGATTGTAATATTGTATATTATTTCGTTTTGGAGGTTAATATTTATCATAGATTTATAATTTGATTTTACTAATATTACGCTCGGGAGGTGAATAAGATATAACCTGATTCAATCATATCTTATTTTAGAAATTTCATCGATAAAATATTTTAATCTTTAAACCGGGAGGAGAAATAATATATGAGCTCAAAAAAACCTGAGTGGTATTACGATGAAAAGAAACAGGTTGGTATAGATTATAATAATGATAAGGAAGTTGAAGGTTATGATGATGATGCAAAGTTCAGAGATATAGAGGAAGAAATTAAAATTATATCTTATGCCATCAACTTGCAAAAAAATTATACTATACTGGAGTTTGGTACGGGTACGGGTGAATTGGGAATTGCACTCGCAAAAAAATGTAAAAAGGTAATAGCTGCCGATGTATCGGAAAAAATGATTGCATATGCATCAAAAAAAGCATTAAAACACAAAGTTAAAAATATTGATTTCGTTCACGCAGGATTTTTAACTTACGAAAAACCTGATTTTGAAATTGATGCCATCGTTACACAAATTGCTTTGCACCACCTTCCTGATTTCTGGAAAATGATTGCAATAAAAAATATGTACAGTATTTTAAAACACGGCGGCAAATTGTGCCTGATAGATTGTATATTGTCTTTCGATATAAATGATTTTGATAATTTTATGAAGAAATATCTCGAAACGACCTGGAAGTTTGCGGGTGAAAACAAAGCTAAAGAATTTATCATAAATATAAGAGATGAATTTCCAACTTTCGATTGGATTATAGAAAATATGCTTACCAAAGCCGGATTCAAATTAGACAGAGTCGAAAGATATGAAGGCTATTTCGCCGGATTCGTTTGCACCAAACCGTAAAAAAACATGATTTCTCCCCTCTCCTTCCAGGAGAGGAGCAGGGATGAGGTTTTGTTCTAATATTATGTTTGAATTTTAAATTAATGAAGAGTTTAATAATCTAATTCCTATATGAACATTTTTTGCTCAATTGCCACGAGCTTAATAATAGTTTGATTTCTCCCCTCTCCTTCCAGGAGAGG